>JALZCF010000232.1 GCA_030863245.1 Chloroflexota bacterium | reverse complement strand
AGTCCACCAATCGTGGCTTTGAACAACTCGACGTTTTGCGTGGGTGAGCAGATAAAGCGCTCCCCGTCGGAGCGGAGCAGCTCAAACGCCGTCACGTGGCAGCCGAAGGTGCCGGCCACGTGGTGATTCTTACCATGCACGTCGTTCGCAATGGCACCCGCCACCGTTACGTACTTGGTGCCAGGCGTTACCGGCAGGAACCAGCCATGGGGCACGATCAATTCCAGAACCTGTTCCAGCGTGACGCCTGCCTCACAGCGCAAGATGCCACGCTCCTGGTCAAAGGCGATAAACCGGTTAAGAGCGGAGGTGTCGATCAAGATCCCTCCCTCGTTTAGACAACTATCTCCATATGTACGGCCCAGGCCGTAAGGCAGAACCGGTTGATCGAACGTATCAAAGCGGAGCGACTGATCACGCCAAAAAATGGGGGTGATCGCCTCATGTCCAACTTTGGGATACTTGCCCCAGGACTCATACTTTTTCATCATCGAACGATCTCTAGCTATTCCCGTTCTTCTCAGCCACAACGGCGCTGATCTCGTCGTACCAACGGCGCGCCTCATCAAGGTGGAAGATGGCAACCTGCTCATGAACGGCCCAAAGTTCCCGCAATTTCGAGCGGTACTCTTCGCGCATGACCAGTAACTCTTTGTTGATCTGTCGAATCCGCCCCAGGTCTTCCTCGCGCACCGCCTCGAGTTGCTTCAGTCGATTCATGACCTCCTCGCTCCAACTCTCGTGCCGATGCCACTGTGCCTCGTACTCCAGGCGGAACCTTGTCCAACGTTGCTCCTCGGCCGTGATCCATTCTTCCAACTCGCGCCGCTGCCTTTCCTCGGCCATACGCTGCTGTTCTGCGACCTGTTTCTGGTCTCGGTTCAGGGCTTCTTTGTACTCCTCGATGCCGACTAGGTACTGCTGCGCCTCTTCCTGCTTGTACGCGAAGCGTTCCAACTGCTTGCGCTGTTTCCCCATCTCTTCCTCGAAGCGAGAGACGGTATCCTGCCAATCCCGCATCTGTCGATCGACGTTTGCCTCTTTGAGACGGACGTGCTCGGCAAGTTCCGCCTGGCGCTTGTTCAACTCTTCTCGTACCATGGAAAGGGAATTGAGACGTTGTTCGTTCTTCAGCGCGATATCCTCGACCAACGTTTGTTTGCTGCCCAACGTCTCGGTGCGCCGCATCAATTCGACCACTTCTTCCTGCACCTGCGCGACCGCCTTCACGTCTTGTGCACGTTGCCCTTCAACGTAGCTAATGCGGTCGGGAAGCTGGGCAATCCGGCGTTCATGGGCGATGAGGCGGGTTTGCAGGTTCATCGTTAGCTCGCCCAGACGTTGATCTTCTGCCTTTAGCGTCGTAATGCGCTCCTTCAGGGGAGCAATCACCTCAAGGTTACGGCGTAACTCGTTGATCGCTCGAGAGATACTCTCCTGCTCTACCTGCCGACTGTTGACCTGCTCCCGTTGATAACGCGCTAGGTCTTCCTCCTGCTCCTTTATCATCATCACGAGTTCGTCCCGCACGTTCTGAATGGCCTGCTCCACTGTGTTGAAGCGAACGAGTTTGGCCTGGGTTGCCGTGAGGCGAGCCTCCAACTCTTGGACCCGCTTATGCTGATCTGCAATCTCGACAGCTTGGCTTTCGACCTTTTGCCGGAGTTCTGTTAGCAGTGCCTTGTCACGTCGGTGCTCTTCATCAAGCCATGAGATCATCTGGCTTGCCTGGTTGATATCCACTCCGATACTCCTGTTTGGAAGTAGTTGGTGAGCCGGGCTATTGTGTGTTGCGTATCTTACTTGTCTTCCCGTTCCTTCGCAACTGCACGGTGGCACGCTATTTGCATATCTTAATAGTGGCGATACAGGATGTATCACTGAGAGCAACACTCAAGTAAGAAACAGGAGGAGCAAACCATGTTAATGAGTCTACTTATCTGGGCACTGATCGGTCTTATTGCTGGCTGGCTCGCGGGCGAGTTCACGCGCGGTGCGGGCTATGGAGTGGTCGGCAACATCGTAGTCGGTCTGATCGGGGCGCTGGTTGGTGGCTTCCTGGCGCAGGCACTTTTCGGTGTCGACGCCACGACCGGCCTAAATATCGCGACCATCATCACCGCCTTCATCGGCGCCGTCTTGTTCGTCCTCGTGCTCAACGCGCTGACGGGCCGGGATGTTGCCTAGCCGCGTCATATCTAATATCTGTCTAAGCAGACAACTAAATAACAACTGAATATAAGCAAAAGCGACCGGATCATCCGGTCGCTTTTGCTTGAGGCCGTCCGGAAATTGGATGGGGAGTCACGGATCAAACAGGATCGCCGTTTTCGTCTGGAATCCAGGTAGGATCCCAGTCCCAATGGATGGAAACGGGGGTTCCGATCTCGGTCCAATTATAGAGTGTAGCGGCGTTCTCATCGCTGATCATCACGCAACCATAGGTGATGCGAGTTCCCAGGTACCCCTCCCAGAGGCGCCCTCCACGGTCAAAGGTGACCTGTCCGTGGATCCCATTCTCCACCGAGCCAGCCCAGTAAATGCCCTGCCAGTAGGGCATCCACAGGGACCAGACGTTCGAGCGGGCGTTCTCGATCTTGCTTTGAATGCGGTAGCGCCCTGGGACGGTTGGGCGTGCATACTCGCCCGTGCTGGCGGTCCAATCCCAGATGAGCTGGCCGTTCTCGTAGACGTACATGCGTTGGTTGTTGATGCTGACGACAATATGTTTGTTAGCGGATGAGGCAAGCGCATCAAGCGAGGGCGCAGTTGTCTGCCCGGGTGTGTTATGAAGTTCTGGGGGATCGAGCAGGGCAGCCAATCGTTGTCCCGGCGCGGCTAAGCGCACCTGACTTGCAGCCCGATCGCTACGAGCCCGCTGCTCCGCCCGTTCCTGCTGCTTGCTGGCTAGGGCCGTTTCCAGCAGATCGTGCACGTCCAGGTAGTTGGTATCCAGATTGTGGAGGGGGCCGAGGGCCTCTATCGCGCGATCCCAACTATGTGCCTCGACCGCCTCACGCCCCTCAAGGTAGGCAAGGAGGGCCTGATACTCATGAAGGACCGCGGACTCATCGGGCATCAACTTGTAAGCGGCTTCCAGAAGGGGGAGTGCTCCGTCGGGATTGTTTGCGCGCAGGTAATCAGCGGCGACACCCACCTGGGCGCGAGCTAGGGACTCGGTGATATCTGGGTTATCCGGGCTGAGCTGATGTGCCTCTTTCCACCTCTCCAGTGCGGCCACCCGCTCTCCGCTAACCCAGAGTTGGCCTGCTTCCCGCTTCAGCTGTAGTGCGGGGCTGAGGGGATGGATGGCGAGGTCGTGCGAGGGAGTCGCCGCCTCGCCGCGTGGCTGTAAGAAGAGCCAGGTTGTCAGACTCAACAGCATAGCAAAGGAGAGCACGAGCACCACGTTTAACCATCTTCTAGGATCACTCCACCGTGCGCGACGAGTGCGCGCGATGAATTCTATCGTGCTTTCCTCAGAAGCTGGTACATCACTGAGCGGCTGCGCGTCGCGGTGGCGGTCGGATGTTTCTCCGACCGCATCTACACGCCCGTCCATATCCTTACCCCCAAGGGTGTTTTGTACTGTTTTTGATACGAAAAGTATATCCGAAAGTGGTAGGCCTTACAACCAGTACTTTTCCGTGGGTGGATGCCGTAGAGCATTCGACAAGGTAACTAAGGGGGTCTATAATCAACCGCCCTCTGAATGTTTAGAATGACCGTAGACTGGTAGTCGCTCAGGTGGGTGTGATTACATCTGACATTGGAGCAAGGCAGCGTGGCCAATGCTCGACAATGTCCCTTGGGAAGGAATCCACGCTTTGCCGATGCGTATCGGAATCGATGCAAGACTATTAGGATATCGACGAGCCGGAATCGGAAAATATACGCGGCGCCTCATCGAACATCTAGCCGAGCTAGATCAGCAAGATAAGTTCATTATTCTGCATAGCCGTAAAGATCCCGACACCCTCGTGGAACAACCGAATTTCCATCGTCGGACCCTGATAACACCAAGCCATCATCGTCTTGAACAATGGCTCTTACCGTTAGAAACCGCTTTTCTGGGATTAGACCTTCTTCACTCTCCCGACTTCATCCCTCCGTTCCGACGAAATTATAAGTCTGTCATAACGGTCCACGACCTGGCTTTTCTGCGCTTTCCTCACTTCGTCACCGCCGAGAGCGCGCATCACTATGGATTGATCGACCAGGCAGTGCGACGAACCGACCACATCATTGCTGTATCGGAGAGCACAAGGGCCGACCTCGTCAATATGCTTGGAGCGGACGAGCGCAAGGTGACGGTCATTCACGAGGCGGCGGACCCCATGTTCCGCCCGATCGAAGATGAGGCGAAGATCCGCGCGGTGCGAGAGAAATATAGCCTCGCGGATCGCCCCTATATTTTCTTCCTGAGCACCATTGAACCACGCAAGAATCTGGCGACTCTGTTACGGGCCTTTCGCATTTTACTTGACGAGTATCCGAACGTAAACGGAGTCAAGCTCGCCATCGCGGGTGAGGAAGGCTGGCTCTTTCACGAGGTCTACTCGCTCTACCACGAGCTGCATTTGGAGCCGCACGCGAGCTTCCTTGGTCGGGTGCCACAGACGGACCTTCCCGCACTTTTCAACGGCGCGACAATGCACGTACACCCGAGCTTCTACGAAGGGTTCGGCCTCACGCCACTGGAAGCGATGGCTTGCGGCACCCCGACTGTTGTGAGCAACGTCTCTTCGCTCCCAGAGGTGGTCGGCGATGCGGGCCTGCTTGTGCCCCCAGATGAGGTTGAGGAGTGGACAGCTGCTATGTATCGTCTGCTGAATGAGAGTGAGTTAAGGCGGGTGCTCAGCGAGAAAGGATTGCGTCGGGCCGCCAAGTTTTCTTGGGAAGAAGCCGCTCGGCAGCACCTCGAGGTCTATCATCGCTTTCGAAATCATTGAACCCGATGGAGCTGCTTTTCTTGGCGCTCCAAGTGCCCTGCCCGCCAAGACAGGGGGCGGCAATGCGCAACTGGGGCATGATGGGTGAGTTAGCGAAGAGACATTCGGTTCACCTGCTCTGCTTCGGCGAGCCAGATGCACCCTTGCCACCAGGGCTCGCCTCCCTCACGACCATTCCAACGCCTCGCCGCTCTTTGGGTGACCGCCTCCGCGACCTGCTCACCTCGTCTACACCGGATATGGCGCGCCGCCTCTGGTCGGAGCAATTCGCTCAGGCGCTGGCCTGGCTATTGCGCACCTATTCCTTCGCGGTGG
>JALZCF010000220.1 GCA_030863245.1 Chloroflexota bacterium | reverse complement strand
CCTAGACCTCGCATTCGTTCCCACTCTTAGCCTCTAACAAGCGGAGGGGGAACAGTTTACGGATAAAGCACACGGGCGCCCCAACTCCCAAGGGCGCCCGTGTAACCTCTACAACTGTTATTGTCGGCTGCGACTAATCTAGCAGATCACGCAGCGCACCTTCGAGATTGGGGAAGCGGAACTCGTATCCTGCCTCCTGCAGCCTTTGGGGGATGACTCGCTGCCCCTCAACCACGAGCATGCTCATCTCCCCGAGAACAAGTCTGAGTAGGAAGGCAGGAGTGGGGAAGTAGCTAGGTCTGCCCAGTACCTTGCCTATCACATCAGCGAATTTCTTCTGAGGAAGCGGGTTGGGTGCTGCGAGGTTGAAGGGCCCTTCCAAACCCTCGTTCTCAAGCAAAAAGCGGATCGCGCCTATCTCATCATCGATATGGATCCAGGACCAGTATTGCTCGCCACTACCAAGTGTTCCGCCGACGAACAACTTGTGTGGTAGGGTGAAGAACGGGAGGGTGCCTCCCTTATCCGACAGGACAGGGGCAGAGCGAATCATGACCCGCCGAACCCCCATCTCCTCGACCGGTTCGCTCGCTCCCTCCCACGCTTTCACCACGTTTGCCAGGAAGTCATCGCCTGGAGGTGCACTCTCCGTGATGATCTCGTCACCATGCGTCCCGTAGTAGTTCACGCCCGAGCCCTGGATGAGAACACGCGGTTTCTGCTCAACCCGCCGAACGCCGTCAACAACCGCGTTGGTTGACTGGACCCGACTTTGCATGATTGCCCGTTTACGGGAGGCCGTCCACAGCCCCCCTTCCGGACCAATCGTAGCCCCAGCGAGGTTGACGATCGCATCCGCCCCCTCCAATTCGTCGCTCCACCCCTCCCCTGTTTCGGCGTCCCACTCGACAAGCCTAACAACCTCGGGCAGATCCGGCGTTCTCTGGCTTGCATCGCGGGTAAGCACAACAACCTCATGCCCATCCGGCACCAGGTCCCGCGCTAGGGCACTGCCTATTAGACCCGTTCCGCCCGTGATCACGACTTTCATTATCCTTGCTCCTTCGTCTCGAACCACTGGTAGGTAGTAGGTGGTAGATGGTAGATGGGGAACAGCAGTGATCAGTGAGCAGCGTGAGGCGCTGGCTGGTGGGACCAAACGGCCAGCCACCAAGGCACGAAGAACACCAAGAGATCACAAAGGACCTTTGTGAATCCTTTGTGTCCTTTGTGTCTTTGTGGTAAAGCCGTTAGCCGTCTCACCCCTACACCTCCACAGCCGTTCCCCATCTGCATCTACGACCTACCATCTACCACCCCTATCCACCCTCTGCCAGCCTTTCCGGCTCCCCAAGCGGCTCGCTCTGCCCCATCGGCGCCTTCTGGGCTGCCCGCCATTTGTGCCAGCGCGACTTCAGAGTGCCAACTATGCCATAGGGGAAGATGATGACGATGACGACGAACACCAAGCCGAGAATCAATGCCCAGCGCTCGCCGATGTTGATCTCGAGTGTACCGAGGGTGATGACAGTGTCCCGCAGCATCTGCTCCAGTAGGCGCAGGAGGAATGCGCCGACGACAGGGCCGAAGAAGGTTCCCTGGCCACCGATGATCGTCATCAAGAGCGGTGTCATCGTAAAGTCCAGGCCAAGCACGTTGGGGCTGGCCCCTTTGAGCGCAAAGCCGCGCAACACACCCGCGCCGCTCGCAAGAATGCCTGCCGTGACGATGGCGATCAGCTTGAAGTGGAAGGTGTTGTACCCGAGCATCTGGGCACGCTCTTCATTGTCCCGGATGGCATACAAGACGCGGCCCGTTGGCGAGTTCATGAGCCGGCGTACCAGCAGGTAGGAAATGACTAGAGCGGCGAGCGTCATGTAGTAGAAGAAGACACGATTCTGCGTGATGTTCAGAAAGTCAGGGACTTGGAAGGTGAACCCATCCTCCGCGCCGGTTATATTTACCATAATGCGGTTTCCGGCGAGCAAGAAGAGGATCTCTGCAAAGGCCAATGTGAAGAGGGCGAAGTAGAGTCCCCTAATCCGAAGCCCGACGCCACCCTTGATAAGCGCGATCAGGACACCGACCAGCAACGCAGCTCCCGTCGCCAGCCACCACGGCCACTCCAGATGGAGCATGAGTAGGCCCACTGTGTATGCTCCCATGCCAAAGAAGGCAGCGTGCCCGAAGGAGACAATCCCACTGAAACCGAAGAGCAAGTTGTAGCTGATCGCCAGGATGGCGAGGATATAGACATCGATGAAGATGGATTCCCAGAAGAACGCCCTCCCGCGAGTACAGATCGATGTCTCCGTATGCCAACCGATGATAAATGGCACTGTTATCAACAGCATGACACCCAACAACAGCCAGCCGTGCTCCCGCAACGCTGCGCCCACTGCCCCCAGGCGTGTGCCCGCGACTTGAGCCCCCACTACAAGTGCCGCCAGCAGCCCCAACTCGGCCAGCAAAATGATCGTAACCGGCGTGAGCCCTGCCACACAGTAGACCGACTCCGCTGCACTCTGCATTGCCGCGAGCCCACTCATCTCTGCGTCGGCTGTGCCCGTTACAACCGCGAAGCCGTAGGGGAGTAGAACAAGGATGAGCAGAAAGGAAAGGATTATCAGGCTGGTGTTTTGTTGGGATCGGGCTACTGTGACGCTCATGGTTTCTTCCTAAAGTACAGCCATTTTAGGTATTGGCGTGTAGGGGTGTAACGGCTGATTGTGTGGTCGAGTACCAATGAGGTGTTCCTGCCACCGATCTGCCGTTACTCGCCCACACCCCCACACGCCGTTGCGCTCCTCGCTCCCCGCTCCCCGCTCTCCGCTCCACGGACTACTCCCTGCCGAATAAGCCACTAGGGCGGACGAGGAGGACTAGGATCATGAAGAGCAGGATTGAGACGCTCGCAAGGACGGGAGTGTTGAGGTATTGGAGGGAGATTTGTTCTGCCGTGGCGCGGGTGAGGCCGACGAGGATACTGGCTATGGCGGTTCCTTCGTAGCTGCTCATCCCCCCGATGACGATAACGATCACGGCAATAAGGAGGAATTGCGCGCCCATCGCGGGGTACGCCCCGAGGAAGGGTGCCGCCGTCATGCCGCCCAGCGCTGCAACGGCGGTGCCAAGCACGAAAACCAGGGTGAAAATGCGCCGCACGTTGATTCCCAGCGCCTCGACCATCTCGCTATCCTGCACCCCCGCACGGATGATGATCCCCAATCGTGTGCGTTGGAGTAGCAGGGAGATGCCAACCATCAGAACGAAGCCCACAACAATGATAAAGAGCCGATAGGTCTCAAACCGGCCACCCAGCACGCTGAAGGTCGTATCAAGGGCAGCCGGTGGTTCGATGGGGATCAGACCCGCCGGGCCGTAGATGGTACGCACCACCTCGTCAATTGCCATCGCGAGGCCAAAGGTGAGCACGATCTGGTAGATGGGACGCGCGTAGAGCGGCCGGAGCAGTGCGACCTCCACCATCGCGCCAAGCGCCCCCCCGAAAATTGTCGCTCCAATGAGCGCGGTGATGAAACGCACCGTGATCGGCGTTGCTTCTGGCAAGGCGCCGTAGATCGCAAAGCCGGAATAGGCACCTAACATGAAGAAGGAGCCCTGCGCCAGGTTCAACACGTCAAGCAACCCGAAGACGATGGACAGGCCCGCTGCCACGAGGAAGAAAAGCATCCCCTGGTACAACCCCGACAGCAAGACTACGGCGACCGTGCCTGGCCTGAACAAAAGAAAGTTCACCACTAGCAGGCCAAGCACAAACAGCCCGGACAGGATAAGTGATTGCCGGAAGGTATCCAGGCGAAGAGCCGGTGCGGTTGAAGATGTAGTCGTCATTGAATGCTCCTCACGCCGCGCTCAAGTATCGCGTAATCAGTGCCCGGTCTCCCACCAGATCTGCCATCTCACCACTATGGACGGAGCGACCATCTTCGATGATGACGTAGCGGTCGGCCAGGTGGTGCGCGACGTGGAAGTTTTGCTCGACAAGCAGCACCGTTGTCTCACTGCTTAGTTGACGTATCGCCTGCATCATCTGCTCGATGATGACCGGGGCCAGACCCTCGCTCGGCTCGTCAATCAGAAGCAGTTGGTTGTCAGGCACAAGCGCCCGTGCCACCGCCAGCATCTGCTGCTGCCCGCCGGAGAGTTGACCGCCCGGCCAACCGTACAGGCGCTGAAGATCGGGAAAAATCTCAAAGATAAAGCCTTTCTTGCGCTCCAGATCGCCCTTCCTGCGCTCTGCTACTTTCAGATTCTCTTCCACCGAGAGGTGCTTGAAGATCGCGCGATAATCGGGCACGTAACCAATGCCGAGCTGTGCAATATCATATGGGCGCAACCCATCGATCTGCCGTCCCGCATACCAAATCGTTCCTCTCGACGGCGGGTTCAGCCCCATGATGCTCCGCAGCGTCGTCGTCTTCCCCGCCCCATTCCTGCCTAACAGCACCGTAATACTGTTTTCCGGCACCTCCACCGTCACGCCCTGCAAGATATGGAACTGGCCGATAAAGGTGTGGATGTCGTTGACCTCAAGCAGCGCGGTCATGGAGTTGCTTTCATCCCCTCGAAATCGCCATATAGCTCGCCAAGATATGCCTTCTGCACGGTCGGATCAGTCGCAATTTCTGCCGGAGTGCCCTCAGCGAGGAGTTGACCATGGTGCATGACGGAGATGCGATCGGAGAGGGACATGACGACGTTCATGTTGTGCTCGACGAGGACAACGGTCTTCTGCCCTTCCTGCTGCACCTGCCGCACCAGCTCCATGAACTCCGGCACATGCTCGCTGGCAAGCCCGGCCGTCGGCTCATCCAGCAGCCAGATCTCGAGATTCTGGGCGAGTAGCATCGCCAGTTCCAACCGACGCTTGTCACCATGCGCTAGGCCCAACGCCGGCAGCATGGCGACGCTGGTCAACCCGGTGGCCTGAAGCGCCGCGTGAGCTTGTTCCTCGTACCCATCGAAGCGCGTTGCCAGGGTCCAGGCCTTGAGGTTGTCATCTCCCAACGCCTGTGCCGCCAGCCTCACATTTTCAAAAACCGAGAGGGTGGGAAAGATATTCGTTACTTGGTAGGAGCGCCCCATCCCGAGATGGGCGGTGCGATGGGGCGGCAGACCGGTAATATCTTGCCCCCGCAGCAACACCTTTCCACGCGTTGGTTTGAGCGCCCCGCTGAGCAGGTTGAACAAGGTCGTCTTCCCTGCCCCATTTGGCCCGATAATCGAATGCAGATGGCTCTCGTGAATTTGCAGGTCAACTCCCTCTACTGCTTTCAGCCCACCGAAATGGCGGGAGAGATCGCGGGTCTCGAGGACGACCGGTGATGTAGACATGAAGGCATCCTATGTAAGAGAAGCGGCTATCCAGGCAACGAGAGTGGTGCGTCGTGGGTATCCTGTAACAAGACACGCACGACACACCACGCGTTGCGTGCTACTACTAGCAGGTCTCAGCCACGCACGGGGGCGCGGCCTCCTCCGCTGAGACTTCCTCGACCAATTCAAAGAACCTGAACTCAGGGTCGTCCACGTTCACCAACCGCACCACATACATCGGCGCAAGGGCCTGATGGTCCTCGGGACGGATGGTATAGGTACCCTTCGGTCCCTCAAAGGTGAGTCCTTCCAGCGCCGGGATCAACGCCTCAGGCGTGGTGTCGCCTTCCGTTTCTTCCAGTGCCTGAACGATGGCTTGCGCTGTCGCGAAGCCGCACTCGCTGAAGAGATCGGGTGGCCCATCGTAGCGCGCCAGGTACTGCGTGGTGAGATACGTATTTGCCACGGTGTCCGGCAGCGTGTAGTGGTAGACGATGAGACCAACCGAACCAACGTTGCC
The DNA here is from genome assembly GCA_030863245.1 of Chloroflexota bacterium. Classification (GTDB taxonomy): domain Bacteria; phylum Chloroflexota; class Anaerolineae; order Ardenticatenales; family Ardenticatenaceae; genus JALZCF01. Next base: position 7,240 of record JALZCF010000220.1, on the reverse strand, counting down.
GGGGTCGAGTAGTTGGGTCAGGTCATTCGAGGAGAAGCCGGTGATAATAGGGATCTCCTCTGTGATACCCTGACTCGTCAACTGGTCAAAGAGGATCTGGGCAGAGGTGTTGCTTGCCCAGACAAGGATCAACCCATCTGGATCAGCCTCGTTGATCTGCTGGATATACGGGGTGAAGTCGGTCGTGTCACTCGGCGCGAAGATCGGCTCCCCTGTGAACTCGGCACCCATCTCGCCAAACGCGGCCTGGAATCCAGCGGCCGTGGCCTGACCGAAGGCATAGTCCTCGGCCAGAATAGTGTAGGTATCGCCGATGTTCTCCAGGGCGTACCCCGCGACGGTTAGTGCATCCTGCGCCGAGTTACGGCAGATACGGAAGGTGTGCTCGTTGAAGTTCGCACCCGTTATATCCGGCGAGGCGGCAGGAGCCGCGAAGTAAAGGATCTCGTTCTCATCAGCGATCTGCTGTACCTGGAGTGCCACGGCCGAGTTCGTGTTACCAACCAGAAGCTCGACCCCTTCTGCCTCGATCAATTCGCGCGCCGCAGCGGTACCCGCCTCGACATCGCCTGTGGTATCGCGTATAATGAGCTCGATGGGACGGTTGGCTACCGCCATCGTCTCATCGGTTGCGTAGTCGAAGCCGATCTGCAGCCCCTCCCACGTCTCGTTCCCGAAGAGTGCCAGCGGCCCAGTCAAGTCGGACAACACACCGATCCTCAAGGGCTCGCCCGTGGCCTCCTCCATGTCCGCCTCGGCACCTTCCTCCTCGGTTTCTTCCTCCGCTCCGACTTCCTCGACCGGCTCTTCTTCCACTGCCTCAGTCGGTTCCGCCTCGGCCTCCGCTGGTTCCTCCGCCGGCTCGGCCTCCTCGGCTGGCGCTTCCTCTTCCACCTCCTCCGCCGGCTCGGCCTCCACCTCTTCCGCAGCACCCGGCTCCGGCTCTTCGGTCTCCACCGGCGCGGCGCCAGCACACGCTGCAAGTAACAACGTCAAAATGACGAGCAGGCTCATCAGCCAGCCATACGTCTTATAAGTCTTCACAGTTTCTCCTCCTGCGATATAGATTTCAGATCGATGGATGATGGGGTGGTTCATGACCACCACAATGCGCAACTTTCTCTTTCAGTCCTTCACCTCCTCCTAAATCGATTCTCAAGGATTTTCATTCATTTACACATCCCTGACAAGCACCAGCGCCTCGCCCGCACATATTACCTCTCCTCGCGAATTGATGCACACCGTCCGCAGGTTCACCAACTCCTTCTCCGGTCGAAGGCGCGTAACCTCCACCGTGGCGGTAAGTTCCTCGTCCGGGTAGGCAGGCGCCAAGAAGGTCAAGGATTGTTTCAGGTAATTGGTGCCGTATCCTGGTAACTCTGTGCCCAGTAGGTAGGAAAAGATCGCTCCGATGAGCGGGCCGGGTATGGTTGCCTCGTAGCCTTGGGGCCTTACCCCACCTGCAAGCCCGTGGAACTCAGCCACGTCCGCTTCGGTGAAGCGCCGCTTGGCGGTGGCAGATTGTCCGATCTGGAACCCTTTCACTGGCTATCCGGCCACCCGACCACTGTCTCCCCCCGGCATCCATCCTCCCCGTTCGCTTTGATGATACGCGTCTCCAACCGCGCGCGGTTCATCTTCGGATCGATCTCCAGCACCTCCAGTCGCACAGTGATTTCCTCGCCAGCAAAGGTAGGCGCGGGAAACATCAGCGTCTGCTCCTCGTGAGACAGCTCCGGAAAGTGCCTCTTGAGCAGGCCCCAGATACTGCTGTAGAGCAACATCCCATGGGCGACCGTCCTGCCGAAACGTGTTCTAGCCGAAAACGCCGGATCGACATGGATCGGATTATCGTCCCCACTCAGTGCCGCAAAGCGGTCGAACATCTCCTGGGTGAGTACACACCTCTCGGTCACCACCTGACCAACTCGTGGGGTTGTCACCGTTCCTAACAGTTCGTCGAGGGGACACTTGAGATTAGATCCCAAATCTTACTCTCCAATCTCCGATCTCCAATCTCCAATCTTCTAATCTCCCAACCCTAGATGCCGCATCCGCAATTCTGTCTTCAGTACCTTCCCCGCTGCGTTCCGCGGTAGGCTATCCAGGAAGGAAACGGCTTTGGGCACTTTGTAACGAGCAAGACGCCCTTGGCAGAAGGCTATCACCTCTTCCCCACTCAATGCTTCACCTTCTTTGACCACGACGAAGGCATGGCCAACCTCGCCCCACTTCTCGTCCGGCTGGCCGACCACGGCGACGTCGGCAATGGCCGGGTGTGCATGAAGGGCATTCTCCACCTCCGCCGGGTAGACGTTCTCGCCACCGGAAATGAACATATCCTTCCAACGGTCCACAATGTAGTAGTAGCCCGCCTCATCGCAACGTGCCACATCGCCCGAGTGGAGCCAGCCATCCTCGATAGCTTCCGCGGTCACCTCTGGTAGTTGCCAGTAACCGGGAGTCACACCCGGCCCTTTGATGAGCAACTCACCCATCTCTCCGCGCGGCACATCCTGCCCCTCACGATCCACGATACGTACCGCAACGTGCATCTGCGGCTTGCCAACCGACCCCGCCTTGCTCAGCGCCTGTTCCTCATCCACCAGAAAAACCGTCGGCCCCGTCTCTGTCATCCCGAAGCCCTGACGGATGCGGATACCACGCTCGGCGTAGCGCTCCAACAGGCTGATTGGCATCGCCGACCCACCGGAGCTCCACGAGCGCATTGTCCTGAACTCGGTCTCCTCGAAAGCATGATGTTGGATCAAGAATTGGTAGACGGCCGGTACGCCAAAGAATACGGTTGCCCTCGTGGCGAGCCAGCGCAGCGTTTCTTCTGGCTCAAAGGTCCGCTGGACGATAGCGGTGCCCCCTACATGGAAGGTCGGGTTGGTGAACAGGTTCAAACCGCCGGTATGGAAGCAGGGCAACAGATTCAGCGAGGTATCCTCGGAGGTTAGATCCACCGCCACCCCTATGTTAAGGGCGTTGTAGAGTACCATACCGAAGGTTTGTAGGACCCCCTTCGGGCACCCAGTCGTACCCGATGTGTAGAGGATGTGCCACACCTCATCGAGGCCGCGCGAGGGCATGACGATGGAACGGCCGGATGCCTCCGACAACGCCCCTTCGTAGGCCACTTCGCCCTCGCGCGGCTCCGCACCCAACGTCATCCATCGCTCGATGCCCACGCTCGTGCGTAACGCCTCGGCGGCCCCGGAGAAGGGAGGGTCGTAGATGAGCGCGCGTGGCTCACAGTCGCGCGCAATGAATTCCAGTTCCGGTACCGCCAGCCGCCAGTTCAGCGGCACTAGGATCGCCCCGACCTTCGCGCAACCGTACAGGATCTCGAAGTAATCCGTGCTGTTTTGCGCCAGGATCGCGATCCGCTCCCCGCTCCGGATTGTCCACTCGTCGCGTAGAAACTCGGCGAACCGGCTAGCGCGCTCGTTGAACTGCTCATAGCTCCACTCCCGCCCGGTCGCCGCATCGACCAGCGCCGTTGTATCGGGTGTCAGCTCGGCACGCTTTACAAGCCAGTCGAAGGTATACATCGCTCCTATTCTGATACAAATTCCGTGATTGCCTCAACGATGCACTCCGCCCCCTCCCCGAAGAGCATGGTCATGTGATTTCCGGGGACCTCGACGTAGCGACAATCACACATAGCGCGCACCGTTTCCTGTGCCTCCTCGCGCGGCACAACCGGCCGTGTACCGGGTGGCCCGTACGGACCAAGCGCGTTGAGCAAGAGGGTAGGCTGCTCGATCTGGGTGACGTACCTTTCCCAGGGCTCCTCGAGCGATTTCTCGACGGCCTCGCCAATCGCCGAGGGGCGTGCCAGTGGCTCCACCGTCCCATCCTCGTTGACGCGCACATCGGCACGAACAAAGCTTTCAATGGCAGGATCCCACCAGCCATGGAATTGAGGCGCGCGCTTCATCGCTTCCAAGTATGCCTCCCACGACGGTACAACCTGGCCCAACCGCTCTATCGATGGTTGGATCAACTCAAGAATATCCGGATGAAGCTTGGCAGCCGCATCGATGATAACAAGCTTCGAGACACGCTCGGGATAGTGCACAGCCATGTACATGGCCACCCGCGCGCCGAAGGAGTGGCCACCGAGTACGACGCTATCAAGTTCAAGTTCATCCAGCAATCCAACCACGTCCGCCGCATGCTCCGCCGTCCCGTAACCGGTGTCCGGCTTGTCACTTAACCCGCGCCCACGCAGATCCAGCGCGAGCACCCGGAAACGAGGGCTCAGACCTGCCTGTATCAATCCATCAAACGAATGCGCATTGATTGTTAGTCCCGGCATCAGCACGATGGTCGGCTCGCCACCGGGATGGGCGAGGTAATGAAGCCGGATGCCGTTCACAGTTACAAATCGGTCCATCATGCCCTCGAAATGTGTGCTACCAGTAGCCCCACAAACGCCTCGGGCGCCTCGATGTTGGGTGAATGGCCAACCTTATCGATGACACGGTGTTCCGCGCCTAGCGCCTCTATCGCCCGGACCGCATTCTCCGCGCCCGTGAGCGCGTCGAGCTCGCCGCTTATCACAAGCGTGGGTGCGCCTATCTCCCGTAGTTGGTCGCCTGGTTTCCAATTGGAGAGCGCGTCCAGGTTTTTCAATGCGGCGGTCAGCCGCTGCTCGAACCCTTCATCCACGAGACGTCGCCAGAACTCGCCCTCCTCAACCGTTGGAGCGAGCGGCTTGAGCGCCTGCTCGAACAAGCTTTTATCCGCCTTGATCGCCTCCTGGCCTGCCGGCACGTTGTAGGCATCCGGCATCCCATCCACCCAGGCCGGGGCGATGACCGTCAGGGAGCGAACACGGTCGGGGTACTCCAGTGCAAACTGCATGGCGATCGCACTGCCCAGCGAGTGCCCAACAAGATGGAAGCGATCGAGGTCGAGCGCGTCGGCTAAGGCAGCGAGATCGGCGGCCAGTTCTGGCATGGTGTACTCACTGTCTGGCCCCTCCGTCCGGCCGCGTCCCCGCACATCGTAGGCGATCCCGCGATATCCCTCCGGCAATCGCTCCAGCACCGGTTCCCACCAGGAACTCGTCGACCAGTTACCGTGCACGAACACGATGGGCTCGCCCTCGCCCTCCTCCAGGTAATGCACCTTCAGGTCATCTGCTTCAACCGTTGGCATCCAATATCTCCCATGCTAACTACTCAGCCCGTGAGGTGCCCGGCACTTCAATTGAGCAAACCTCGGGGAGTTATCTCTCGACAAAGTGCCGGGCACCTGAGTAGTAACCTCCCATGTTAACTCAATTCTCTTTCCAGCGCCTTCTTATCTACCTTCCCCGCCCCCGTCTTCGGTAATTCATCCCTGAAGAGAACGCGTTTAGGGACTTTGTAGCGGGCCAGGCGGTCGCCCGCGAAGTCGAGCAGCTCCGCCTCGGTCAGGGCATCATCTTTGGGCACGACGATGGCCCAGCCGACCTCCCCCCACCTCTCGTGTGGCACGCCGATCACCGCGACCTCGGCAACCCCATCGTGGGCGGCCAGCACGCTCTCGATCTCGGCCGGGTAGATATTCTCCCCACCCGAGATGATCATCTCCTTGAGCCGCCCGACGATCGTATAGTAGCCCTCCTCGTCCCGCCGCGCGAGATCCCCCGTGTGGAGCCAGCCCTCCCGGATCGCTTCGGCGGTGGCATCGGGCCGGTTCCAGTACCCTGCACAGACATGGGGCCCGCGAATCAGGAGCTCGCCCACCTCACCGGGCGCGCACTCGTTTCCCTCCCTGTCTACCGCCTTCACGTCGATGTGGAAGAGGGGGAAGCCCACCGCGCCCGGCTTGCGGCGCACATCCTCCGGGGGCAACCAGAAAGTGTTGGGCCCTGCCTCCGTCAGTCCATAGCCCGTTTTGAAATCCACCCCGCGCGCCCAGAACTTCTCGAAAACCGGCATGGGGCAGGGGGCACCCCCGCTGATGAGTAACTTGAGGCCGGAAAAATCTGCCTCCTCCCATCTCGGATGCTGCTGCATCGCGATGAACATGGTGGGAACGCCGAAGTAGACCGAGACATCGTACTCCCGGATCAGGTCAAACACCTGATCCACGTCGAACTCGCGGCAGACGATGGAGGTACCGCCGATATGGACCAGGGGTGCGGTAAAGACGTTCAGCCCGCCCGTGTGAAAGAGGGGCGCGTTGAGATTCGTCACATCCTCCGGCGTCAACCCCCAGCTCACCACTGTGTTGACCGCGTTCCAAAAAACGTTCCCATGCGTCAGGATCGCGCCCTTTGGCAATCCCGTGGTTCCCCCCGTGTAGCAGATAACCCACGGGTCATCCATCGCCACCTCCACCCAAGGCCGCGGCCCATCGGGGAAACGAGCCCGTTCGGCAAACAGAATATCGCCGTCGTGGGCCAGCCCCTTCTCGTCCAGCGCGACCCAGTAGGACACATCCTTCACCTGCTCCCGCAGCGCCTCTACCGTCTCCACAAACTCTGGCCCGTAGACAAGCACTTTCGGCTCGGCGTCCTCGATCAACCCGCTCAACTCGGAAGGCGTAAGCCGCCAGTTCAAGTTCTGAAGAATCGCACCAAGCTTTCCCAGTGCAAACCAGATATCCAGGTACTCGACGCTGTTCTTTGCCAGCACCGCCACCCGCTCCCCCTTCTCGACACCCAGCCGCTCTCGCAGGAAATTCGCCGTGCGATTCGCCGATCGATTCCACTCCCGATAGCTAATCGCCCTCCCATCCCGGAGGGTATCGATCAGCGCGACCTTGTTAGGGGACAACTGCGCGCGGCGCGCAAGCCAATCTCCGCTCTCCACCCTTCACTCCCTGCTCTCAGGTACCTACTACCATCCCACCATCTACATTCAACACCACGCCGTTAATAAAGCTCGCCTCCTCCGACGCAAGAAAGAGGTACGCATAGGCGACGTCGCGCGGCTCGCCCATCCGGCCCACCGGCGTCCGCTCGACCATCATGTTAAGAATCTTCTCGGGCATGCTCAGCGTCATCTCCGTCTCGATGAAACCAGGAGCAATGGCATTGACAGTAATGCCGCGCCTACCCAGCTCCCGCGCCCAGACCTTCGTTAAGCCAATCACCCCCGTCTTGCTGGCGACGTAGTTAGTCTGACCAAAGTTGCCGTAGAGGCCGACGACGGATGAGGCGTTGACGATGCGCCCATACCCCTGCTCGATCATGTAGGGGACAATCGCCTGCGTGCAGTTGAAAACACCCTTCAGA
>JALZCF010000156.1 GCA_030863245.1 Chloroflexota bacterium | reverse complement strand
GCTTTGTCTCGATGGTCGTCATCCGCCTCATCCTTAGCCTTCATCGCAAGGTACTCTTCGTGCACACTTACCGGAACAATTACGGCCACCGCGCGCCCATACCGTTGGATGATCGTTTGGTGTCCCTGCAAGGTTTCATCGATGAGTTTGCCGATCTGATTTCCAACATCTGAACTGTTAATCGTTCTTGTCTTGCCCATGTTGCGCCGTTTCTGCAAGTTCCGTAACTTCCGGGAGTATAAAGGCTTTGTTCCTAGTCAGCAATTAGGTCACTCCTCGACCGGAGACGAGCAGATGCACGAGTAGAGCAAAGGCATCATAGAGAGTTGAATCTCAAGCCAGAAACAACGAATAGCTTCTATGTATGGGAATGCCTTTTCGCACAAGTAGTGCCCTTTTTTAGAACTCTTGTTCCATAAACAACAACAGCCCGCGGCGCCGGTGCCTTGGGCTAATACAACGCAGCATCGCGAGAGGCGCAACAGGCGGTCATTCGCGACGTTGCCGCTCAGCTAGAGTCGTCGACAACTACTCCGTTGCGCGTGCCATTCAGTTCATACTTTGCCGGTGGGTACAAATAGGGGCTTCCAAGAGCAATGCCACGTGCCCAATCAGCCAAGTGCTCGGACGCCATAGGTCAGTAATCGGGGAAGCCGCGAAACACGCTTCAACTGTGTTGGTCTCCTGCTAGAAGTTTACTATAGCGTCGAGTCAAAGTGACGCTTTCCGCGAGACCCGACGCCACTACAATGGTGAGCCGTAGGCTAGTGGGCGGCTGGCTATTCCTCAACGTTGATTTTCTTTTGAAAGTAACGGATAATCTGGGCAGGTACGGGCGCATCGCCCGAATGTGATCCGGCTGCCAGGCGGCAATCGAAGGAGGTCGAACGTGGATGGACATCCAACCGGGGTCGTAACCTTCCTGTTCACGGATATCGAAGGTAGCACCCGCTTATGGGAACAGCGGCCGGAGGTGATGCGGGAGGCCCATGCACAGCACGATGCCCTCTTTCGCCGTATGATCGAGGCGCAGGGAGGCTATGTCGTCAAGACGACGGGCGACGGCTTCCACGCCGCGTTTCCGACGCCCGCGAGCGCTGTGCGAGCGGCCGTGGAGGCACAACGTGCGTTGTTCAGACAGCCATGGAACGCGGATGCGGCCCTGCGGGCGAGGATGGGACTGCACACGACGACGGCTGAGTTCCGGGACGGCGACTACTACGGGAGCGGCGTGAACCGGGCGGCGCGGCTCATGGCAAGCGCCCATGGGGGACAGATCCTTCTCTCCTTCGCGACTCAGGTTTTGCTCAAGGAAACGCGCAGTTCCGGAGCCGATGAGAGTGATTTGTCCTCCCATTGTATCGACCTCGGGGAGCACCGGCTGAAGGATCTCGCCGAGCCCGAGCGTGTCTTTCAGCTTGTCGACCCGGATCTTCCCCAGGATTTTCCACCTCTCAAAACTCTTGACGCACGTCCCCATAACCTGCCCGTGCAACTCACCCCGCTTGTGGGACGACGGGCCGAACTTGCCGCCATCTGCCAACTGTTGAGCCGACCCGACGTTCGTTTGCTCACCCTTACGGGACCGGGGGGTACCGGGAAGACCCGTTTGAGCTTGCAGGTTGCGGCGGAGCGACTGGATAGATTCGAGGATGGAATCTTCTTTGTACGCCTAGCACCGGTGACTGATCCAGCGCTGGTCCCCTCCGCTATCGCACAGGTTCTCCAACTTCCAGACACTGGCGGGCGCTCGATAGCAGAGTCGCTTTCGATTTTCCTGGCTGACAAGAGCATGTTGCTTGTCCTGGATAACTTTGAGCAGGTGATAGAGGCTGCCCCTATCGTCACCGATCTGCTGAGTCGTGCACGACACCTCAAGATCCTGGTATCAAGCCGGGAGGTCCTGCGCGTCTACGGCGAGAAGGAGTTCTCTGTCCCACCCCTGGATCTTCCCGATCCTGCCCACCTGCCCCCAGCGGATCAACTTACGATGTATGAGGCAGTGCGGCTGTTCGTGGAGCGCGCGAAGGACAACAAGCCAGGGTTCGAGGTCACGAGTGAGAACGCACCCGCGATTGCTGAGATTTGTCATAGGCTAGACGGGCTGCCTCTGGCTATCGAGCTCGCGGCGGCACGCATCCGGTTTTTGACACCCGAGGCCCTCCTCGCCCGGCTGGTGAGCCGGCTTAAGATCCTGACCGGGGGCGCTCGCGACCGCTCCCCGCGCCAGCAGACCCTGCGGGGCGCGATTGATTGGAGCTACGGATTGCTGGAGCCGGGTGAGAAGGTGCTTTTCCGGCGCCTGGCAGTCTTTGTGAATGGTTGTACGCTCGAAGCAGCGGAGGCGGTATGCGATGGCGAGGGTGATCTACCCATCGATATCCTGGATGGGATCGAATCTCTTACCGGGAAGAGCCTATTACACCAGAGCGTAACGGATGGAGACGAGCCCCGCTTTATGATGCTGGAGACACTGCGTGAGTACGCCCTGGAGCGCCTGGTGGAAAGCGGAGAGGTACTCGCGGCGCGCGAGGCGCACGCGCGCTTCTTCCTGGCTCTGGCGGAGCAGGCGGAGCCGGAACTAAAGGGGCCAGGGCAGGCCGCCTGGCTGCAACGGCTTGACAGCGAGCACGACAACCTGCGGGCGGCCATACGACGGTCACAGGAGAATGGCAATACGGAGCGTGCGCTGCGGATCGCCGCTGCACTGGCCTGGTTCTGGCGACTGCGCGGCTATTTTAACGAGGGCCGACGCTGGCTGGAAGGCGCCCTGGCACGACCGGAGGTTTCGCGGAGCAGCTCGCCGTACGCCCTTGCCCTTTCGGGCGTGGCAACCCTAGCGATGCTGCACGGCGATCTCACGCGGGCAGAGGTGTTCCTGGAAGAAGCGGTCCCTCTGTTACGGGAACAGAATGAGCGATCCGAGCTCGCATTTGCCCTGCGGTCACTGAGCCTCGTGTCACAATTCAGAGGAAATCCCGTCAAGGCCCACTCCCTTCAGGAGGAAAGCCAGGCAATCTACCAGCAGATAGGGGACAAGTGGGGAAGTGCCATGTTGTTCCTTACCCTTGGCCTGATTGCCCACTCGGAAGGCAAGCTAGGAGAGGCAGAGGCCGCGCATGAGAGGAGCCTCTTTTTGTTCCGGCAGACCGGTGACCGCTGGTGTACGGCGGCCGCCCTGAACAACCTGGGAGACGTTCTTCGTATGCAGGAGAAGTACGAGCGTGCAGCTGACCTTTACGACGAGAGTCTGTCGCTGTTCCGGGAAGTCGGGAGCAAGCGGGATGTGGCAGCCGTGCTGCAAAATCTTGGATACACCGTATTTCGTCGCGGCCAGCATAGGGAGGCCCTGGCGCTCTACAAGGAGGGACTTGAACGACAGCGCGACCTGGGGAACAAGGAGGGTCTCCTAGAGGCTCTTACCGCGCTCGCACAGCTTGCCGCCGCTGAAGGAAACCTGGAACGGGCAGCGACCCTCCTGGCAACGGTGCAGGCGCAACGAGAGGTCGTGAGCGCCCTGACCTGGCCGGCAGGAAAGGCAGAGTACGAGCGAGCAGTCGAAGGCGTGCGAAGTAGCCTGGATGAAGGTAGCTTTGAGGCCGCCTGGCAGAGGGGCAGGCATATGCCCCTCGATGAGGCACTCACCCTTGCTCTTCTGAAAGAATAGGCTTACTGGTGGCCGATATGGT
>JALZCF010000126.1 GCA_030863245.1 Chloroflexota bacterium | reverse complement strand
GGGCAACAACACGGGCCAGGTCGGCAAGCACCTCATGACCAAGATGTGGTCGGACGTTTCCGGCTTCTTTCCGGACGTCGTGTTCAACGCACACACCGGCCCCGCGGCGCAAATGTGAAGCTTGGATGACTTTATCTCCGCGGACTTCGACTCGGCTTCTTACGGGTTCATCGGTGGGGCCACGCCGAACATCGAAAACCAGCGATTGCCGATCCAGATCAGCCGGGAGAGCGTGCCGCGCGACGTTCCATGCTGGGGCAAGGAATACAAGGAACACATCCGCCAGTGGCAGCACATCGCCGCGGTTCGGCTGCAGCCGGACGCCCTGCCCTACCATGCTAATTTCCTCGACCTGGACCCCCGATACCGCGACCGGAGCGGGCTTGGACTGCCTGTCCTGCGCATCACCTACGACATGCGAGAGAACGAGCATCGCGTGGCCGAGTTTATGGAAGCCAAGGCCGAGGAGATCCTGCGCGAGATGGGGGCGACCAAAACCTGGCGCGGGATACGTTTCGGCGGCGTCGTGAGCAGCCACGAGCTAGGAGGATGCCGCATGGGCGAGGATCCAGCCGCGTCGGTGGTCAATCCCGATCTGCGCGTTCACGATACGCCGGGATTGTACGTGTTCAGTACAGCGGTCTTTCCTACCTGTCACGGTGTCAATCCTACATTGACGATGTGGGCACTCTGCTACCGGGCTGCCGAGCAGCTGGTGGAGCGACTACAGCGGGGCGAGGAAGCATGAAGATCGAGCGCATCGAGACGGCTTATTACCGCCTGCCGCTGGAGGCAGTAGGCGACGCGGGCCACGGCATCCTCGACACGGAGGAGCTGATCACGCTGAAGTTGCACGCCGAGGGGCTGGAGGGCCATGGCTACAGCTACACCATTGGCCGTGGCGGCCGAGCCATCCGGGCTCTCATCGATCACGACCTCGCGCCCCTGCTTGCAAGGCAAGACGCCCGCGACATAGAGGGTCTGTGGAAGCTCATGTGGCAGCGACTGCTGTACGTTGGCCGCGGTGGGCTCGCATCGTTTGCCATAGCGGCGGTGGACGTCGCGCTCTGGGACCTTTACGGTCTGCGCGAGCAAAAGCCACTGTACGCGCTGCTCGGCGCTGAGGCACGCGATATCCCGGCCTACGGCTCGGGCGTGGATCTGCCCAAGCCGCTCGACGAGTTGCTCAAGCAGGTGGAAGGCTTTTTGGCGAGGGGCTTGCCGGGGATCAAGGTGAAGGTCGGCCGGCACGACCCACGAGACGACGAGGCGCGGGTAGGCGCCGTCCGGAAACTGATCGGCGAGGAGGTGGACCTGATGGTTGACGCGAACATGAGCTGGAGCACGGACGAAGCGCTGGAGCGCGGGCGGCGGCTAGAGCAGTACGGGCTCTACTGGTACGAGGAGCCGACCATTCCGGAGGACGTCGCGGGCCACGCCCGGCTGGCGCGCGAGCTGGATGTGCCCATCGCCATCGGCGAGAGCCTCCACTCGCCGCATGAGTTTCGGCGCTACGTCGATGAGCAGGCCGTGGAGATCGTGCAGATTGACCCGATCACGAACGGGGGCATCACCGCCTCCCTCGAGGCGCTGAAGATGGCCGATGCCGCCGGGCTCAGCACCAGCAGCCACTATACCGACGAGTTGAGCGCCCACCTGTTATGCGCCTCCAGCAATCCGGTCTACCTGGAGAAGCACGCCTTCGCGCTCGACCCCTACCTGCAGGAGCCGAAGCAGGTCGTCGACGGCCGCGTCCGCCCCACGGAGACGCCGGGTACCGGCCTGCGGTTCGACGAGCACGCCTTGGAACCCTACCGTCTTGAGTAGCAACGCGCAAACGACGAGGGAGACATCGTCTAGCGTAGCGTGCGAGCGCGGCTGACAGGTAAAGGAGTAGCATCAATGCAGGTAGCGTTAGCGTATGGGCGTGGCCACCTCATGGTCAATGTGCCGGATGACGCCGTCATTATCAGGCCCGAAGAGTTGCCGGGTCTGCGGGACGAGCACGCCGCGTTCGAGGCAGCCGTGCGCCAACCGATTGGTGCCCGACCGCTACGCACGCAAGTCGCGCCGACTGACCGGGTCGCGATCGTCATCGCCGATATTACCCGGCCATCGCCAAGCGAACGACTGGTGCCGTGGATCATGCAGGAATTAGCCGATGTACCGCGCGCCAACTTTGTGATTCTTAACGGCACAGGCTCCCACCGCGCTAATACGCATGACGAATTGGTGCGGATGCTTGGCGAAGAGGTGGTGAATACCGTTCGCATCGTCAACCATAATGCCTTCGACGACGCGACCCTCACGTACATGGGGCGCACGAGCTACGGCGGCGAGATCTGGATAAACGACGAGTATCTGCGGGCGAATGTACGAGTGGTCACCGGCTTTATCGAGCCGCACTTCTTTGCCGGCTTTAGCGGCGGGCCAAAGGGCGTTGTTCCAGCCTTGGCAGGGATCAAAACGATCATGCACCTGCACAGCGCGCAGATGATCGGCGACCCACACTCGACATGGGCACAACTCGAAGGCAATCCGGTGCAGGGTGAGATCCGTGAAGCCGTGGCGATGGCGCCGCCGCACTTCATGGTCAACGTGGCACTCAATTCCCAACGCGAGATCACGGCCACATGGGCCGGGCACCATGTGCAGGCACACGAGGTGGGCTGTCGGTTCGTGGCGCGACATGCAACCCGTCCCGTCGACGCCGTGTTTGATATTGTAATCACGACCAACAGTGGTTATCCACTCGATCAAAACCTCTATCAGGCAGTCAAGGGGATGAGCGCCGCCGCCCGCATCGTTAGGCCTGGTGGTGCGATCATCCTTGTAGCCGAGTGCAGCGACGGCCTGCCCAACCACGGCCACTACAAAGATTTGCTTCAGATGCGGCAGACCACCCAGGAACTGCTGGAGATGATCGAGACGCCAGGCTTTGAGATGTACGATCAATGGCAGGCACAATCGCAGGCTCTAGTGCAGCGCAAAGCACGGGTGTACCTCTACTCAGGGCTCGACCCACACAGCGTACGGAACGCCATGCTTACTCCAACGGACGACCTCGAGGCCACACTAGCAGATCTGCTCGAACGCCTGGGCCCGAATGCCCGCGTGGCCGTGCTGCCGGAAGGCCCGCAGACGGTGCCGTACGTGCATGAACGCGAATTGTGAGAGGCTCAAGGCGAACCGCGAACGTGTAGGAGTGAATGCCAGAAATCGGCTGCCGCCGCTACGTCATCCAGATCCCACTCGTCACCGTCTAGAAGTACGTTAACAACGTCTTTAGGCCACATGCCCCCTACCGGAGCCAGCGTTCGTTCGGCTAGTTCGGTGTAGATGGTGAATCTCTCCCGCCGATCGGTCGTCGCGTGGTACTGCTGAAACAGCGCTAAGTAGGCGGGATCGCGTATCTGCCAGTATTGAATCGCTTTCTTCTCGCCCTGCCAAGGGATACGACGTACTTGGAAATAACCCAACAAAACCTGGACAAGACTGTAGTGCAGGCGGATGTCGAGTGCCAGTCGGTAGAGAGGCGTATCGTAGTCGAAGTAACGTTTGTTTTGTTGGTAGTTGTAGTGGATACCGTGTACGGCGTAGTAGTAAATATCGCGCTCATCCGGCTTGACGAGCCACTCGCGACCGGCCAAGCGCTCCTGTGCGCGGCGAATCCGTCCCCCCTGGTCATACACAACTCTGCCGGTTTTAAGCCGTTCTACCAAAGTGCCTTCATAAGCCGACGAGGCCTCCTCGTCCCCTTCGCCGAGTACTTCCGTAATAAGAGATGAGTGGGCAAAAAGCACGTCGGTCAGACGGCCATCGACGGTTGTCAGCAATACATGGAGCGGCACGGGCATCTCGGTGAGGACGACAAGCAAATCATAGTCACTGTGAGGCTGGAGAGGCCCTTCTCGGGTTGAGCCCAGTGTAAGAATGGCTTCTACTGCGTCGTTGCTTGAGAGGCGCGCGATGATTTCATCAAGCGTCATGTCATCGGTTTGAGAGAACACTGGCTCAAACACAGCTCTTTGGCCCTTCCTCATTTAGCTTTGTAATCACCGTATCCGTTCTCGATTGAGTTACCGCATGCCAAATAGTACCATCCCCACTTCCATTCTTCAGCGGTCGGTTCTGTTCTGGGCAGATTGGCGCGGCTCCGCCGTTGTCGAGACACCAACGGCGGTTGGCGGACGCTCAAGGGCTTTGAGGCGTGCCTGCGTCTCATTCAGATCCCGCACACGGGCGCGGAGGCGCTGGGAGAGCACGCGGATGATACCTAGGGCGATCTCGCTACACTGCTCCATCAGATCATAGAACGAGTCCTGGTCGAGACGCAGTAGCAGGGTATCCACAACCGCGGTGACCGAGGCCATGCGAGGTTCGGGGTCTAGAAGCGCCATCTCACCAAAGATCTCGTGCTCGCCCAGGTGGTTGAGGGTCAGTTCCCCATCGTGAACCCGGACCTCGCCCGCCACGATAATGTAGAGGCTCGTGCCCAGCTCGCCCTGCTCGAAGATTGTCTCGCCAGCCTGATACTCGGCTTCTTCAAGCAGCGCCGCGACCTCGGCCAGGATATCGTCCGGCGTGCCGGCAAAGAGGCTAACACTCTTCAGAATCAAGACTTTTTCAATGGTTAGGAACATTGCGTCACCTCCTGTCGACAGTGAAAGTGCTGTATCTCCATCCTCAGAGCGAGGATCACCATAAATCTCGTTGGCTTGGGTTGATACTACCTGGTCTATGCGGGACAGCGCCCAACTGGCAGTTTGGCGAACCAGTGGATCCCGTGCCAGTTGCGCCTCGGCTACCGCCTCCCGCAACTCGACGATCTGCAACTGACCCACCGAGTACAGGGCGCATGCCTGAATCCACGGTGTAAGGACCTCAGTCCTGTTGCTGATGAGTCTCTCCAGCCATTGGGCACGAGAGAGGTGAGGTTGCGGAAAGGAAGCACTTAATTGTTGTAAACGCTCCTCCGGTGAGCGCTCATTGAGCAGGGGGAATAACAGCACTTTGAGCTCTTTCGCAACCAATAGGTCGATGATTTCCAGCGCGTAGGCTCGCTTGTTGGCTGAAGGGTGGCTGAGGGTAGCCTGCACGCGGGAGATGGACCGGCTGTCGTAAAGAAAGGAGAGCAGGTACAAGACACGCCGCTGCGTACGCGCCAGCGCATTCGTGAGCGCCGCGTGCAATAGAGGGCTCTCCCCCTCAGTACCGATACCCACCAGTGCCGCTAAGAGCCAAGCTGCCCACGCCACCTCGGCCTCGATCTGTCGCCGGACGTGACTGGCCTCCTCCCCTTCGGCACGGTAGCCACACCGGCGCAACGAGCGTAAAATCTCGGTACGGAGCCTCTCATCCGCAACGTCGAGCCGCTCTCGCAAGAGTGCAATCGCTCCGTCTCCGCCGAGGCGGCCACAGATTTGGGCTAGGTCGATCAACCTCGTTGTATCCTGGGGAGACCGTTCAAATGCCGTGCGGAGTTCAGGAAGGAGCGTCTCGCCACCCGCAATAAGTGCCACAGTCGCCTCCTTGCGCACGCTTGGATTAGCCAGCGCTTCCAGGACCAAGGGCCATAGGATCGGGTTGCGAAGTTGGCCAGCAGCGCGAATGGCGGCTTGCCGTACGCCGGTATCGGCATCGTGTAACAGTGGTACCAAGGGCTGGTAGAAGCTCTGGACGCCTACGTCACCCAAGAGGCGCGCTGCCAGCATGCGCTCGGCTGGCTCCGGAGCGTCGACCATACGCAGCACCATCTGACCGGCTGCCAGCACACCCTCGATCCCACCGCTCCGGAGCAAGCCGGCGATGGCACCTGCTCGTACATCTGGCTCAGGGTCCTCGAGGTAGGGCATGATCTCGCCCAGTACGGCGCTGTCGCCCAGTGCGGCCAGGGTCCGAATGGCAATTCCGCGGATGGCCGGCACTTGCTCGTGGGCTACCCGGTGTCTGAGGTCCGGCAGGGCCGCACGCACGCCCCGTCGTTCGATGCGCTCCAGGACATCCTTGCGCACCATCGGATCAGGGTGCGCAAGCAAAGATATGAGGGCGCTTGTAACGGTCTCTTCGCTAAGTGCCTCTAACGCACTCAAGGCATAAATAACCATTCCCGGATGTGGGCTCTGGAGCCCCTGCTGCAGGACGGCGACACTCGATGCATCGGTCGCTAACAGCTGGGTGCCACTTAGACGACGCCGGACGAGCGCCTGGATGAGCATCAGTGGGTACTGTTGGCCAAGAAGAACGGCAACTAACACGCGGGCGACAAGGAGGCCGAATGCGACATAGGCAAGCTGGACCGTGCCAAAAGAGAGGGCACTGATCAAAATCAAGAGCAGGAAACCGGCGGAGCCCACGGCGACGGGATAGAGGATTCCTTCCGTCGCCGTCTGCACGCGCACGCGCTCCCCGGCCGAGAGGGGTTGATACAAAATGTTGAGCGACGGGGTATCAATGGAAACATACAATACCCCGTTCAACAGCCTGGTTACGACAATCGAGAAGAAGAGGACAAAGGAACTGCCCCCCGTACTCCCAAACAGCATCATTGCACCTGTCCCCACAGAAATCGCCACCGGCGTGATGAGCAAGGCTCCACGCAGGCCATAGCGGCTGAAGACGCGGCTCGAGAGAAAGGAGGTGCTGAACAGGGTTAGCAGCCCAATGATGGCGAAGAAGACGCCCAGGAAGGCACCCAGTTGCTCTTCATCAGGATATCGTGTTTCCGCCTCGGCATAGAACATGGTGTCGATAAAGAACCAGGCGATAATCGAAAGAGCGAAGGAAGCAAAGATCAGCAGAATGTAGCGATTTGTGAACAGGGAGGCGGCTGGTTTCTCACTTTCCAGCCGGGCCTCCACCGTGGTGGAGAAGTTGGAGAGCTTCCCGGCAAACAGGCGACCAATATGGATCACCAGAAAGAGTGCACTGGCAAGCGCCACCGCCGCCGCGAGTAACAGATTCGACGTTCCCATCTGCCCCACCAGCCACGGCACCGAGAAGCCGCCTACAACGACCGCCGCCTGCTCGCCCGAAGCAATCAGGCCAAAGAGGCGTTTGCCCTGCCGCACGTTGAGGAGGCGACCGCTGAGATTCCAGAGCACGAGATGGGTGAGGGTCCAGAGCAGTTCATAGCCGATAGGGAGGGCGAAGATCATCCATCCACCACTCAACAGTAATCCGAGTCGAGTCCCGCCTAAGCCGAGCAGCAGAAACCATAAACTGAGGGAGAGCACGCTTACAAATGGCAGACGGTCTGAAAGCCTTAAATAGATGGACGAGGCCAGCGTCACGATGACGCTGATGCCGAGATACGTGTAGGGGAGGGCCTGTGGGCCGAACTCGATCATGAACAGCGCATAGGCGGCGGTGTGGGTTAGGACGCGGACCAGCCCGGTGGCGAAGAACAGCAGCAGCAATAACAGCACCAGCCGTGCCTCGGCCGGGCGAACGTTGAATAGCGAGAGAACTGCGTTTGTCCGATGCATGACCGTGTTCCCATGCCGGGTCCGGCTTTGAGCTCACCTATACCATGGCTCGCTCCTGTCGGATTCTGTGCCTCAAGCCGCCTTCCGCGCCACAAATATCAACTCGCCCGGATACTTCGAGCCATACGGATTC
>JALZCF010000124.1 GCA_030863245.1 Chloroflexota bacterium | reverse complement strand
GGGAACAGCCGTCCGTTATCCGCAGCGATGAACTCGAAATAGCGGTCGTAGTGGCGTCCATACTGACGCACTGCCCAGCGGCCTGTCTCACCGCGAAAAGGGTATATCAAAGAAGCGGAGAACAGATGACCGACTGCTGTTTTCCCTCCCTCCATCCCACCCCTCCAGCGCGTGCCGAAGAGTTGCGGGTGGAGGTATGAGACACCGGATACCCGCTCCCCGTGCGACTGCCAGTAGAACGCGGCGATCTGCTGACCGGTGCCAAGGAAGTTGTCTTCCCGCAGCCTCACACCGCTGAGACGCAGGCCAGTGCCAGGCTCCATCTGGAACTCGAGCCGGGTGGACCAGTCATCCTGCGTATCCACCACCACATGGTACGTCCCATCCGGCTGGCGCACCGCGTAAATGTCCGCGCGGGCGATGAAGCCGGTCTCGCGGAGGATGCGCTCCGACTCCTCGAGCAGGCGCGGATCATAGCACCCGCCCTCGCGGAAGAGCAGCTCCCGCTCGATCACCTCCTCGCGCGTGCGTATGTGCAGCCGGTTGGCGAGCCGGAAAGCCCAGCGGAAACGCTGATTCTGCTCGGGATTGGAGAGGTCGAAAACCGAGTGGTTGTCAATGAAGACGTTCGAGATGCGGCCGCGCGTGCACTCTGTCACCGGTGGGGGAGGAAAATCCGGGCCAACAGGCGGAGGATCCTGCGCGGCGGATACAACAGCTGTCAGCAACAGCAGCGCGGTGCAAGAGAGCACCCTGCGCGCAGCCGGGTGCCCGAGAATCTTTTGCGTGAACAAGAGCTACAGAATGCCTCTGATCAGATCACGGAAACGCTATCTCGGAACGGCCGGACCGCGGCTGTAAAGGAGGCGGTGCGGCTCGGAGGAAACATTTGCAAGCTCCGCACCGAATACCCGCAGGCAAGCAAAAAGGGGCAGGTAACTACCTGGCCCTCATGCGTGAGGTGCTACCGCTGCTCTTCTCGGAGTGACTGCGGAACGATGCGCAGGGTGGTAGGGGAGGTGACCAGTGGCTGCGGCGCCTCCGTCAGGAGAACGCCCTGGATGGTGTAGCGGCCGGGGCTGACAGGCTCGCCGGCATTGGTCTGTTGGTTCCAGGTATCCGTCAGCTCCACCACCTCACCCGGGGCTAACCGCCGGATCTGCAAGACCATAGACATCGTCGTCCCCTCTAGCCGGCGCCAGACTACTTCCCGGCCCTCACGAGCCACCGTGATGTCGAAGGCAACGGGCCGCCCCTTGAGGTAAACATCTACAGGCTGATCAGAGATGTTTTGCAGCCGCAAAGTGATCGGCACCAGTTTGCCTGCGTGAACCGTCTCCGGCACCTCAACGTTCACGCGCACCGAATCCAGGGAGTTCATCGCACTTGCGGAAGGAGGATCAAGATGTTCGGCCGGGCGGGCCGGAAGCTGCGGTTTGTGGTTGCAGGCCAGAGTTGACCAGGCAACGAGTGAGAGGATGAACTGCCGAAAGGGCGGCCGCACGGCGGGGGAAGACTGAACGCTCCGGGCCGGCTACTTGATCGGCCCGGAGCGCTTGCAGCAGGTGCTACTTGATCGTCAGGTTACCAAGCTCCTGCTCGATCTGGTTGAGCGGACTGTAAACGAACGATGCGTTATCCGAGCTACCGCCCCACAGGATACCGACCAGCACGTTGCTATCGTCGAACACGGGTGAGCCGCTGTCGCCGCCGTCTACGCCGGCATCCACGAAGTTCTGGCAGAGCTGCATAATGCTCGAGCCGAGAACGGAGGTGTTGACACAGGTACGCGTGACTCTCCCGCGGGTCCACCCTGTCGTGCGACCGATCTTGTTGACGTAGGCGCCCAGGCCGACACTGCCTTCGCCCGTCAGGTTAATCGTCCCGGCCACGGTTAACGATCCCGTGTTGATGCCGTCCGTCTTCGCGATTACTCCAAGGCTAGAGTTCGTCCCACCGTCGTACAGAGCGCGCGAGCTGTCGCTGTAGCGGCACTTCTTGCCCCTCGGGCAGACGCCGCCCTTGAAGTACTGCGGATCGTCCACTTCCGTCGCGATCACGCCCGACGTCGAGCTGGACGGCTGATAGTACACCGTGCCCTCCGTTCCACCCTGCGTCTTGGTGCAGTGCGAGTTTGTAATGAACGACCGTTCTCCAGACTGATGGGTAGCATTGAAGCCAAGCGTACACACGTACATGCTGAAGTGGATCTGCACGCCGCCAATCACCGGCCGAAACACGTCGCGCAGGGTCGCCAGCTGCCGGATTGGCTCCGTCTCGATTACCTCGTACGTGCCGGTCGCAAATCCCGCGGCGGCCATCGCCGCGCGCACGCCACGCGCTGCGTTCGCGTTCTCCACGCCGACTACAATCTTGCCGATGCTCTCGTCGTCATCCACAAAGACCATTCCCGGC
>JALZCF010000333.1 GCA_030863245.1 Chloroflexota bacterium | reverse complement strand
GTGTTCGCTTCGTCCACCGCCACCACCGAGGCAAAGTTGAGCCCGTTCACCACAATCTCGGCCCGAAAGCCTGCTGGCACTTCCAGGCCCGCTTCCTGCAGGATGTGGCCCGCACTCGGCGCGCTCGGTCCAGCCCCGAGGTGGTGCAGCGCGAGATTGATCATGGCCAGCGTCACGCCGCCATGGGCCTGCATCTCGCCATGCCGCAGGACCACCATGTCCGCGGGGCCTGTCAGAATCAGTTGGGCGAGCTGCATCGCGCTCGCTAGTTCATCGAGCGCCATCTGGACGAACTGTTGCGCCTCGCCGCTGGTTTCGCCCAAGGCGGCCTCCAGCCGGCGCTGCACCTCTGCGGCATGCGGCTGCGCTTCCTGGACGGCGTTACGAATTGCCGCGACCTCTTGGCCAAGCTCCGGGTCGCCCACGATCATGTTGACCGTTATTTGCTCATCCAGGGCGACCGTGAGATCCTCCACCGGATCGGGCGCCTGCGCCATGGTGGGAGCGCCTAGCAGGGCACTGAACAAGAGTCCGACTACAACGAGGAGTAGGGTAACAAGTCTTCGGTTCATGGGTGTTCTACCTTTCTTAACTACTTGGTTGTCGTGTTCGCGAGAGGCGCTTGCCCAACCACGGCAAGCCACGCCCGTCGATCTCCGATGACACATCTGCCGATTGATCGCTACGTTCGCCTCACCTCCTTTCATTCCTCACCCTCGATATAGCGCAGTTGTACGACGACTCACGGCTATTGAATTGCTCCGATCGCCTCACCTCCTTTCGTCCGGTGCAGTCTGGACAGGGGCGAGTTCCCGGACGACCGACTCCGGCTGAGCGGGGTAGCGTTAAGAGGGACCGAGCGAACGCGCCTCGCTTGCACTGAGTGGTTCTTGGACCACCTCGGTCGCCAAAGCCGTGAGCGGGCTACAGGCCGGATGGCTATCACGCAGCGTGTGGCGGTCATGGCTAGCGGGTTCCTCAGCCCCGCTATGAGATCGATCATCCCCGCTTTCTAGCTCACCACCCTCCGTCCGTGATCGAGGTTCTGGCTGCGCTACCCGCCACTCACGCGAGAAACTAGGTCTTGCGAGCCTCCAGGCACGCACGATGAACGAATCCTCGCCTGCGGCTTAGCGGTCCTGTATCGATGGAGAGCGTGAGCCGTACAACTTGTCCACTTGACTGTCAGAAGGGCCAAGCTTCGCCTGTCGGTCAGCGGGCGTAGGAGGCTGGCTCCACGGCATCTTGCCCACGACCAGCTTCGGCACGTTGATAAAAACCTGCGTACCGGCGCGCTTGACCACGGCGTCAAGGGGGATGAACGTGTCCTTTTCGAAGATCAGACCACGCGGGACGAGCAGATAGGCCTCGGTCTCCTCGGTCGCGTCGACGACCTCTTCAACCGTCCCAATCTCGCCATGGTCGGAACCGAAGACCGTATCCCCTGATTGCACCTGGAGCCCGACCTCGTCCGTGGCGTCCACCGCCGCCAGAAATTCGTCGACTTCCATGACGGCATTGGCAACCAGTGGGTAGTTGACGTGAATGGCCGCCTCGTAGGCGGGCACATTCTCCGCGCCGATCGCGTTGGAGAGGAAGGTGACATCGTACCCCTCTTCCATGGCGTGCCGTCCGGTTGACTCGCAGCAGAGGTTGGCCGTCATGCCGGCGATCACCAGATGGGTAATCCCCCTCCTTTGCAGTTGGTCCGGCAGGTCGGTTTCGAAAACGTCAATGCCTTTGTGCGGCAGGAGAACGCTCTCGTCGTCACGCGGCTGCAGGTCGGGGTGGAAATCGGCGCCCCAGCTGCCGGCCAGAAACATCTTTCGCTCGAACATGATGCGGTTGATGCCGCTACGGCGCTGCAACTCCTCGTCTGCGTAGTCCTCCTCAGTGTAAGCCATGGGCGCGAACAAGACCGTAATCCCCCGTGCCCGTGCGCCCTCGATGGCGCGCTTCAGATTGCCAACCACGTCATGCAGTTGGACGGTCGTCTTCGTCATCTCCCAGCCGGCGCCGCCTTCCGAGAGAAAGTCATTCACCGGGTCGATTACCAAGAGCGCGGTCCGGTTGGGAGGGAAGGTAATTCCTGCCTGCCCCTTCAGCCGGTAGGTCGCGCCGCCTTCGCCATCGCGACCGAGCTGGTCGGTATGCTGGGTGTTCATCATCTATCCTCCTCTGATAATGGATATCTGGACATCCGCGAAGGACCTCTAGGCCCTTTGATAGCTGAGCTGCTCAGCTGTCGTGACGAATCGAGAGGCACCCGCACATCATGGCCCTTGTCTCGTCCTACGTTCACTCGGGTCTTCACACGCTGCTCCTTTCAAGACCTCGGCCTGCTTGGTGCCCTACCGCCAGTTCACCACCGGCCGTGACGACTCATGCCCTGGTTTGTTCGCTCTGCTCGCACCACCTCCTTTCGCTAATCTACTTTGCTTAGAACACGCGCTGTAACGGGCGCGCGTGAGCCGCTTGGCGCCCCGCTCACACCCACTTCTGCGTGTTCGTGAGAGCAGGGCCTTGCTGGCCATCGCCGCGAGCTAGCAGCCCGATAGGGGCTCCCCGCTGGGCGAACGCCTGGACGGTCTCGGCCGATGCGTCGGTTGCGACGACTACCTCAGCTTTCGGTGTGCTCATGTAGCCCTCTCCCTCGCGAGGCTCGATACGTTAGGGTTGGATAGCCACCCACCGGCAAAACCTGCCCGGCGGAGCCCTTCAACACGGTAGGGGCACCGCCGCATCAGTCGCCAGAGTTGGTCAGAACGGTAATTCTCGAGCAGGGCGATGAGCGCTCCCTGATTGAGCCCGTAATGCCGGGGCGAGATCCAGCCGCGTGGATCGCCGGATTGTGCTGGGAAGGTCGGATTGACGGTCGCCTTGCACCCGTGCGCGTCGGTGATCTCAGGGTAGACCTCGATGAAATGCCGAGTGGCGGGCAGCACAATCTCGGGCGCGAATGGTAGCGAGGAGATGGCCGCCCAGGGAGCGATCGTGCCGTCATCGGGACCATACGGAGCGCCGCGCGCCCGATAGGCGTAGAAATGGCGCTGGATCCCATCTACCTCCAATGTCGCCGGTCCAGGGCCATCACTGGCCGTGATCCCCCAGAAGTCTTTGCCGTAACGCTTGAAGGCTAGCGGATTGCGGATCGCGTACTGCTGCTGCACATGCGTCGCCCGGCGGCTGTTCTCGAAGTAATCAACGCCTTTCTCGCGCATGTAAGCATCCTGGATCCCTCGAAAGTCGATCCACACGTGGGAGTAGTGATGGATGAAGAGCGGACCAGCGTACAGCAACTCGTAGTCGTAGATGTTCTTCCAGGTGTAGGTCGAGGTCCACGCGTCGTAGCTCTCTGTGGGCAAGGGGTAGGTAGGGGAGCCAAGGCCAAGCACATAGACGAAAAGCGCCTCGCTGTAGCCTTTCCACCGGTCTGTCAGAAACCCGCTCTCGGGCTTCCATCCATGCGTGAGGGACGGCTCGCCGTTTTGCGCCCACTGCCAGTTCGCGCGACGGTAGAGCTCGTCGGCGAGCGTGCGGATCTCACGCTCGTCTTGCGAGTCGCGGTCAAAGTACGTCGCGGCATAGAGCGCGCCGGCCAGCAGGCACGCCGTATCGATGGTAGAGAGCTCCGACTTCCAGGCGCGCCGGCCCGTTTCGATATCAAGGAAGTGATAGTAGAAGCCTTGGTAGCCTGTCGCGTCCGGCTCCGTCCCCTGCGGGCTGTTCTTGAAGAACCGTAGCGTCGTGAGCGTTCGCGCGGCCGCATCGGCGCGCGCTATATAGCCGCGCTCGACTCCAATTGGATAGGCGGCCAGCGCCAAGCCGACAGCCGCGATGCTGGCGGGAACATCCTCCCCTGTGTGGTCAGGCACCAGGCCGTTGTCGGGGTTAACCGTGTGCAAGAAATAGGCGAACGCATCGTGTTCGAGCCTGTCCAACATCTTCTCGGTATCGCTGTTATGGCGCCGCTCCCGCGGCTC
Source organism: Chloroflexota bacterium (assembly GCA_030863245.1). Classification (GTDB taxonomy): domain Bacteria; phylum Chloroflexota; class Anaerolineae; order Ardenticatenales; family Ardenticatenaceae; genus JALZCF01. Next base: position 610 of record JALZCF010000333.1, on the reverse strand, counting down.
TACCGACTCTCCATGTCGCTCCGCCTGTTCCTCCTTGGCGGACGGCTGGTCGCGCGCGAACTCGAGCGTAATGGCTGCAACACCATGCGGCGGCAGATCGATGTCGATCACGATTCTCCCATCTTGATACTGCCAGCCGACCGGCTCTTTCACCAGTCGCGAGGCGGCCTGCAATCGCTCCACCTGTAGCGGGTTGGGGTACTGCGGCTCGCCCATCTCGACCCAGGTGCGGCGCGGGTTCGCATGCGCCTCGTCTATCCGCTCTACGTAAGCTGTGAGGGGTTCGGGTGCGTTCGTGAATTGTACCCGAACCAGTTCACGCTTGATCGGATGGTGCGGCAGTGCATGATTGATCAGCAATTGAGTAATACTGCTTCCTTTCTGGAAGACCCATGCCTCTACCGTCTCGTGCTTCCCCTCGACAGCGAGGCGCTCCCTACCAAGGCGGTGCAGCAGCTCGAAGGCGCGATAGGTCGGCTTGGGGATCCCCTGCACGGTCAACAGGCCGAATCCGCCATGAAAGGGCGCGGATCGCATTCCCTGCTCTGCGAAGATATCGGAGAAGGTCCAGAAGCTGTAGCCCTCCACCAGCCCGGAGACACTCATCACG
>JALZCF010000059.1 GCA_030863245.1 Chloroflexota bacterium | reverse complement strand
GGGCAACATGGCGCTCCAGATGATGCTGGGTCTGGTCGAGCCGGGGGTCTCCAACGATCGCCTGCTGAACGGCCCAACCAACGTCGTGTGGATCGATCCCTGGGTCGCCTACCTGCGCCAGCGCGGCGTCGACTTTCACTTCAACGCCCCGGCAATCGCGCTGCACTGCACGGATGGGCGCATCCGGAGCGTCACCGTGCAGGAGAACGAACAACCGATCGAGGTCACAGCGGATTATTACCTGGTTTGTGTGCCGGTCGAGGCGATGGCCCGGCTGCTCCAGGATGATGTGTACGTGGAGAACGGCGAAACCCGTTACCGCAACGTTCTCGAGGCCGATCCCTCGCTGGCGGGCATCCTTGAGCTGAGCCAGAACGTGGCCTGGATGAACGGCATCCAGTTCTACCTGCGGCGCGACGTACCCATCGCGCGTGGGCACACCATGTACCTCGATTCCCCCTGGGCGCTCACCTCCATCTCCCAGCATCAATTCTGGCCGCACATCGACCTCAGCCACTACGGCGACGGCACGATTCAAGGAATTCTGTCGGTAGATATCTCCAACTGGGACGTGCCGGGCATTCTCTATGGGAAACCGGCAGAGCTGTGCACCATCGAGGAGATCAAGGCCGAGACGTGGGCGCAACTCAAGCGAAGCCTCAACGGGCCTGGCCGGGAGGTTCTACGCGACGAGGACCTGCATTCGGCCTATGTGGATACAGATATCCAGCCCAGCGAGGTTCCCGACGAGATGGACACGGACGCCGAGCCCCTGTTGATCAACAAGGTCAACACCTGGAGCCTGCGGCCGGGCGCCTTCACGCGTCTCCCCAATCTGTTCCTGGCCGCCGACTACGTTCGCACCAACACCCAGCTTGCCACGATGGAGGCCGCCAACGAGGCCGCACGGCGAGCCGTCAACGCCATCCTCAACGCGTCCGGCTCGAAAGCGTCCCTCTGCGAGATCTGGTCCCTGCACGAGCCGGCCGTTCTGGCACCCTGGCGATGGTACGATCAATGGCGTTTCCGGCGCGGCCTCCCCTGGAACGCCCCCCTTCCTTCAATCATCCTGCTCGCATACGCCGCCTCCCGCGCCGCCATCCATCGAACGGCAGACACGGTTCGCCAAGCATTACCCGGATAACCGAGGATGGAGGAACGAAGGACCTTAAAGGAAGAAAGATTCGGGGAAGTGTGAGAGATGGAAAGCTCACGCAAAGCCGCAAAGGCGCAAAGCTGGTAGAGGGTAGAGGGTAGATAGGGAATAGGAGGCTGCTTTACCATGTGTGGATGCTGTTTTATCATTGGGGGGTGACGGCGGGGACAAATCGAGCCACCCTACTTCGAGTGGAGTTTTGAAGGTATTTTTGTGGGAGGTCGTATGAGAATTGGCATTCTCTCTGATATTCATGACCACGTGTGGAACCTGCAGGCAGCGCTGCATTGGATGAACGGCGCGCAAGGCGAGCAGGGTGTGGAGGCGCTCATCTGCTGTGGCGACCTGTGCTCGCCCTTCATCGTGGGCCTCCTGGCGGAAGGACTCCCAGAGCGTCCCATCCACATCGTCTTTGGCAACAACGACGGCGACCTGTTTCGGATCAGTGCCAATGCTGCCAAGCACGAGCAGGTACACCTCCATGGCGAACTCTTCGAGGCAGAGCTGGACGGCAAGCGGGTCGCCGCCAACCACTATCCCACCATTGCCTTACCCCTGGCCCACTCAGCGCACTACGACGTGGTCTGCTTCGGTCACAATCACCAATATGAGATAACACGGCGCGGCCCTACCCTATTGTGAATGAGCAGGGAAAAGGGAAAGGGGAAAGGGGAAAGGGGAAACCGTGTTCAATGACAGTCCCTTTTCCATTCTCAAATCTCCCCTCTCCAGTCTCCATTCCGCATTCCGCACTCCGCATTCCGCATTCGACTCACTCAGCCTCACGCACGACCAACACGGACTGATGCGCGTGGCGTAGAATGTAGTCCGTAACGCTACCCGTGAAGTGGCTCGTCCGAGAGGGGCAGCCCATCACGAGGAGGTCGATATGTGAGCTACGGGCCTCCCTCAAGATGGTCTCGCCGATGTTTCCGCGCATCAACGTTACCGCGTCACGATCGAAGCCGGCCTCCTCCAGGGTGCGCAAGGTCTCGTGGAAAAAGGTGGTCAGCGACGTGGGTCGGTCGAGCACCTCTTCCAATGGGATCGAGTCGCCTTCTGTTTGCCTGAGGCCACTGGCAGATGGTGGCACCACGTGCAACACCCTGAGTGTCGCGTTCGTTGCCCGTGCAAAGCGTGCGGCGCTCTCCACTACCTCCTTGTCGTCCGGCGCGATACAGGCCAGCACCGTTCGGAAATCTGGATTCAGACCTTTCACCATCAGGGTGGAGGAGGGTGCGCGCTGGACGATCCGATGGGCAACGGCGCCAATCGTGTAGGGGTCGCTCTCGCCAGGGTGACGGAAGGGGCCCACGATGACGAGGTCGAAGTGGGTCTCACGCAGGGAACGCAGCAAAACCTCGTCGGAGAGGCCGACCAATGGCTCACACTTGGGCGCCGGTTCCAGCACGCCAACTGCCTCCGCGATCTCCTCCATGACCGTCACACAGCGCTCCACGCCCTCATTCTCGCGAAGCGCAACCAATAGCGAGAGGGGGGCATCCAAGGCGCGGGCCAGCTCACCAGCCAGGATCGCGGCTGGCCGGGCAGTGGGCGAGCTATCCACCACAAGTGCAAGACGCAGTGGCTGCTGCTGCGTTGCATGTTGCACGAGCGCCTCCCCAAGTGTTGGTACCTCCTTAGAAGATGGCATGGGATGCACCAGTAGGACGGGTACGGAGAGACGACGTAGCACCTCCTCAGCGACGCTACCTAGTACGAGCTTACCAAGCGTACCGCGGCAATGAGTGGCCATCGCGATCATATCTATCTCGCTGCTCTCGACAACGCGCGTGATGCCCTCGACGAGGTCTGCCCTCTGAATCACCACCCCCACCTCGTAGCCTGCTGCCTGTAGCTCCTCCAGATCCGGCTCAAGCTCCTTCTCCAGAGCCGTTTGGACTTCCTGCCAGGATGCGGAACGGGTTCTCACGGCCCCGCCTGCGGGCATCCACTCCGAGATGTAGATCGGCATCTCCAATCCAACCGTCGCCGTCCATAGCGGATCACCTATCGCCCCCTCCCAGTGCTGCGTCACGCGCAGTAGCACCAATTCGTGGGAGTCGGGCCCTAATAGACGACGCACGTGCGGCAGGATCTGCCTCCTGAACTCCGATCCATCGAGTGGAATCAAGACTCGGCGCTTTTGCATGGTGTTCCTCCTTTCTGTTGGATGTTGCATGTTGCATGTTGCATATGAACGTGGTGTGTCGTGCGTACGCCGTTTATGGGTTACGTTTTACGGAATCGCTCGTGCCCGCGAAGTGCTGCCACCCTTTCGGTTCGAGCGGGATTGATTCCCCATCCGGACGAATGAGTTGGCGCCCTTGGTCGGGGGGGAGAATGTGGCCGACGATGGTGACGGGGGTGCCTGTCTCCTCAGCGACGGCAGCGATGAGTGAGTCTGCTGCGTGCGGTGGCGCTGTGAAGCAGAGCTCGTAATCTTCCCCGCCGGATAGGGCGAGTTGCCAGGCGGGTAGATC
>JALZCF010000041.1 GCA_030863245.1 Chloroflexota bacterium | reverse complement strand
CCTTAAAACAGTGCGGCTCTCTCGACGGCCTCTACATTCGCGTTGAGCGCCTTAAGGTGGTAGAATGGCGCCCGTCACACGTCGAAAAAGTGTAACGTGACGTGCGAGTCGAAGGGGCGCCGAGGAGAGTGTACCAAAGTTGAGTAATCGAGTCAACAATACGTGATGTTTTTGTGACTTTTGTCACAAGGTTGATATCAGAGTCTCTTGGAAGCGGAATCGGTGAGGTGTAGACCCCCAACCAGCGGTGCTAAGGAGAGAAGATGAGCGACGATTTTGAACCCTATGACGAGGACGAGATGCCTTCCAGCGGTCGCATCTCCCGGCGCGATGGATTTGCAATTGATTTAACCGGTATCGGTGTCCGGATTGCCGCAACGCTGGTAGTCATTGGTTTGGGGATCCTGATCATCTACTTTGCGTTACGACCGGGCCAGGACGAAGGAGTGGTCGAGGTTCTCCCAACACCGGAAGACACAGCTCTCGTTGACGAGGCCAACGGGCCGTTGGCAACCTTCACACCCGGCGCAACCTCCACCCCGCCTCCTCTTGATGAACCCGTCGTGGCGCCCGAGTCGGAGCCAGGTGATAGCGAGGGAGATGTGGCAGGCCTAGCCGTCGGCGAGCCTGCGATCGTGACGGGCACGGATGGGCTGGGGGTCAACTTACGGCAAGCGGAAAATACCTCATCAGAAGTCATCCAGATCCTTACGGACGACACGCCACTCACCGTTGTCGAGGGCCCCGTTGAAGGAGAAGGGTATACCTGGTGGAGGGTCCGCTTGGAAGATGGGACCGAGGGTTGGGTCGTAGAGGAATTCCTTGCACCCACAGAGTAGTAAAGCCGGAACGTGCGCGTAAGATAATGCACTCTATGTTCAATAGCTTGATGATGCTGCTTGCTGGCGGTGTCCTGCTACTGGTGGTGACCGTTGCCGCTGTAGGAACAGCACAGCATGAGACGATTCAATCGATCTTACCAACTATGACGAAGCAATCCGTCGCCGTTGCCCTGCCAACGCTCACGCCACCCCCTGCCACGCCAACGAGCAGCCCGGCAGCCATCCAGACAGAGACCGATGGTGCCGATGACCTACTGCCGACGGAGACGCCCCGTGCGACCCGCACGCCTCGCCCAACGCGCACGCCCCGTCCCCCGACAGCGACCCCTATTCCCTCAGCCACTCCATCGCCGACTGTCACGCCGCGTCCCACTCCCCTTGCAAGCGCCCACTACTGGTTCGCACGCCCTGTTTCGGCTGAGCACGAGAACAAGGTAGCGCTCTTTTATCCTTATGGCAGTACTGGTGAGGGCCAGTATCAGGTCCATCATGGAGTAGAGTTCGTGAACGAGGTCGGCGTTCCGGTTCTCGCTGTCGCGCCCGGCACCGTGGTGATGGCACTCGACGATGCAGGGCTGCACGTGGGTCCTCGAGAGTGGGACCTGCAAGCGGATGGTCCTTTCTATGGAAACGTGGTGGTCATCGAGCATGATAGGCGGTACAAAGGAAAACCAGTTTTTACGCTCTACGGTCACCTCGATTCCTTCTCCGTCAGGCGTGGGGATAGGGTGGAGACGGGGGAGCAGATTGGGGAGGTGGGTTCATCGGGTGTCGCCCTCGGCCCACACCTCCACTTGGAGGTGCGTGTTGGGGAGAATGATTACGACGCGACACGGAACCCTCAACTGTGGCTTGTACCTCTCGAAGAACGCGGGACGATAGTGGGCCAGGTGCTTGATGCCGAGGGTAACCCTGTTCCTGAAGCATACATTTCGCTCCATCAACCAGACAGCGATCAGATCTACCGCTACGGGTACAGTTATGCAGAGGGTACCATCAATGCGGATGACGAGTGGGGAGAAAACTTCCTGCTTGGCGACGTACCAGTGGGTCGCTGGGTTATCGCCGCCGACATTCACGGCGAAGTGGTGGTGCGGGAGGTTTCCGTGCGCGAGGGGGAAACTACCTGGATTTGGCTGGAAGCGCAGGGCAAATGAGCGCCTCTAAGGAGAACGAGATGCTAAAGCGGCCGATCTGTTTTGCGCTTGTCCTCGCACTCCTGCTCCTCGTCGCATGCCAGGAGCGGGCCGGGCAGCCGATGACGGAGAGCGCGTCTCCCCTGGGCTCGGCGGTCGAGAGTGAAGTCAAGCAATCGACAGCGCAAGTAACGGAAGCAGCAACGGCAACAGCTCAACAAGAAGAAGCAATGGTGAGGGTCTCAAAGGCGGATGCAACGGCGACGGTGCTGCCGACCGTCACCCCCACCGAGGAACCTGTTGTTGTCGATGAGCTTGCCTCGGTTGACCCGCGCGATCAGACCCTTATCTTCTGGCATCCCTACGAGGATGAACGCGCCAACGCGATCGATGAGTTGGTACGAATGTTCAACGAGAGCAACGACTACGGCATCATGGTTGTCGCAGAAAAGGTGGTCGCTGATGGTGGTGCTCTGGACACGACAATCGAGAGCATGAGGTCAGGAGCCGTCCACCTCCTCATCACAGATCGAAGCCAGGTAGGCGCCTACCGAGCGGTAGAGGGCCTCGTCGACCTCACTCCCTACACGGAGAGCGCGATGTGGGGCCTTTCTGAGGAAGCGGTTGAAAATTTCTTTGGGACCCTCGTGGCTTCCGACTACGCTGCTAGGAACGACGAACAGCTCAGCTTCCCATTCAGCCGTTCGATGGAAGTGCTCTACTACAATGCGGACCTATTGAAGGAGCTTGGTTACGATACTCCACCTACCAATTGGGACGCCTGGCGGGAAGTAGCCTGTGCGGCTGCTGCGACGGGGAGGATCGGGCTCGTACTCAACTACGAGCTGGATCGCTTCGATCCTGGCCACTTCGCCTCCCTCGTACACACGCTAGGCGGGCGCATCGTCACGGAGGAGCAAGACGCCTTCACGCTCGACGTGGCTGAAGCGATCGAGGCCATGACGTTCTTGCAGGCCCTATT
>JALZCF010000022.1 GCA_030863245.1 Chloroflexota bacterium | reverse complement strand
ATTTCAGGACGCCACGAGTATTAAACGCTAGCCTCCTTATCCCCCCTCATGGATCTCCACTCCCGCCTCGGTCAATGCGAATCCAGGCCCGTAGTTGGCGTCGTGGTCGAGCGTGGTGATGACGACCTCGTTCGATGTCTGGTGCAGACCCTTGACCACACAATCCGTTAGAACCAGGCGAGTTACATACTGGCTCTCCGCTGCTTATGGGGAGAGTACTTCCGAGACATCAGACCTGCCGATACGATCTTTGCGAGCGGCAGATTTCCCCATAGCACGCGTAGGGCAATGCCTGGTCGGAGCATGCTGGGCGGCGGAGCCATAAGGTTGACCACTCTATGGAAGGCCAGCGCCACTGCTGGGTCGTGCCGCGCGGCGACATGCAGCTTGCTGATGTACCAGTTGATAAACTGCACTGCCGGGCTGCGCTTCCCTTCCACTTCGGGGAAGCGTAGGTCACTGCCCACCGATATGCTCCAGGGGATGTCGACCAACTTACTCGCTTGCTTGAAGAAGCGTTGAGCCAGCCGTTCAGGACCTCCTGCCAGACACGCCCGGAGCGCCAGCGCCTCGAGGACCGCCACGGTCATCCCCTGTCCATAGATCGGGTTGAAGCTGCATAGGGCATCGCCGACCACCAGCAAGCCTTCGGGAAAGCGGGCGAGCTTCTCGTAATAGCGGCGCTGACTGGCGGGGAAGGTGCCCGAGATCACCTCGCTCAACGGCTCGGCCTCTCGAATGACCTCGTAGATATCGGGCGCAGGCAGGCTGCGGGCGTAGGCCAGAAAATTCTGCTCGTCTGTGGGTGGCTTTTCTCCCACATACCCGTTCAAGGTCACAATCCAGGCATCACCCTCCTGCACTTGCATCGCGCCTCCCCGCTTGGTTTCGGGTTTCGCCACCACAATGACAGCCTTGTCGCCCTGCAGGTGCTCCGCTTGGCGGCGGTAGAGGCGGGTGGCATAACTGATCCTCACCTGCACTCGGCTCTCTTCCGGTCTGGGATAGCCCAGTGTCTCCAACCAGAGAGGTGTACGAGATCCACGACCGCTAGCATCCACTACCAGGTCAGCCGGCAGCACCTCCTCGGCGCTACCGGCCCGGCGACGGATCAGGTGCACGCCCGTGACGCGCGTGCGGCCTTCGTCGGTTGCTAGCCCCAGGACATCGCACTCCTCGACGGCACACACGTTGGGCAGGGCCAGCAGGCGGGCGCGTACCTGAGTCTCCAGCAGCGGACGGCTCACGGCCACCACTTCGATGCCGCTTGTATACTGGCAGTAGTGCCCTCCATCGTACCAACGGGCGTCGCGGCTGAAGTCGCCATGGACCGCCCCCTGCGCTACCAGTTCCTGCGTCAGGCCGGGGAAGAAATCCTCTAGAATCTCCCGCCCCCGCGCCAGCAAGACGTGAATGTGCCGCCCCTGCGGGACGCCTTTGCGGGGAACACCTGGCGGGGGGAAAGTATCCCGCTCGAGCAGGGTGACTTGCTCGTAAGAGTCTGCCAGTGCTTTGGCAGCTAACAGCCCGGCCATACTGGCGCCGATAACGACCGCGTGTTGACCGATGTGCTTCATCTGATAGTGCTCCTTTCGTAAGTACACGCCGTGAGGGTGCTCAGCGAGAAGACGACGTTCAGATCCATTAGGAACCTCCTTTATGATGTGGGCGTTTCTGAGGTTCAGGATAGGACAGAGCACTGCTGATTTTCCAGCCGAAAAACTGCCGAAAAACTGCCGAATTCTCTCTGGTTGCGTGGGGTGTCCCCTTCTTGATGAGGATAAAACAGGAGGGGGTGCAGCCGATCAGGCTTCGAGGCCATACACCTCGCGCTGCCAGAGCCATTCGATAATGTGCTGAATGCCCCTGGTCAGTTGGTAACGGTAAGTGTTGAACGGCAGGGCCAATCGTTCGGCGGCGGCTTCTTGCGTGGGTGCGGGGGCGAGGTACGTGCGATGGATAGCGCGGTAGAACTTCTCATCTTTGGGGTTGGCTTTGAGACTCTCGGCAGCCTCTTGGATCAGCGCCTGTAGCGCCGTAGGGCCCTTTTCACTACGCTCCATCACGAGCCCTGACTGCAGTAGCGGGTTAGCAGCGAGCGCTAACGGGCGGGTGTAATCGCGCAGCGCCTGGCGGACAGCTTCGGCAAATTCGGGTTGTGAGAGGACCAGCAGTGGGGCAGCCCCTTCTATGCTGACTTGCTCCGGCTGGAGGTCCATTGCCAGTTCCCGTTCGCCCATCACCTCCATCCAGAGTAGCGCTGGTTCGGCCCGCCAGTCGTGGGCAAAGATGCCAAAGCGACGCTCGCCGACCGCAAAATCCGCCTCGGGCGTACGCCGGAAGTTGAGGTAGGCGAACATTGGCTGCCAGTAGTCCGGGTCGGCGCAGGTCAGGAAGGTCCAGGCCAGCTTTGGGTTGGTGAGCCATTGCCTGCAGGAGACCATCGCCACCATGTTGTGCGCCTCAGAGGCAATCTGATAGCTCTCCCGCCCCATCCAGAAGCGCTGCAAGGCTATCTCCTCGCCGGGACGCGCCGGGCCATAGCGCTGGGCAAAGGCGCGGGTGGCCTGTAGAGCCGGGTCGGCCTCTAGATCTTGGGGCGTGGCCTCTTGGATAGCCAGCGTCGCCATAAACCCCATCACCGGAACTGCGCTCGTGCGAAACACGACAAAAGCCTGGGGTTGACGCCGCAGCCAATACTCGGCAATCCGAGCCGAAACCTCTCCCTCGTGACGTCGCACCATCTCCAGAATGGCCGGATGGTCCTGCACGGTGGCCGCTTCGGCATAGGCGCTACCGAGCGCCTTCCACTCATAGTATGGTTTCATCAAGGGGTTGTTGCGGTGTAAATATAGAAAATCGAAGAAGGCTTGTTGCTGCTTGAGCCCACTGGATTCTTGTAATTGGCGGACAACGTAATTCCGCACCTGCCGATGCAGGTGCCGATACGCATCGGGGTTGCGCCAGCGCAAGTCAGCGTCCAGCACCTCGCGCGCCAGGTCATGAGGATACAGACCCTGCGGACTCGACTCGATGAACGAAAGCTCGCGTAACCAGGCGAAGATTGCTGCCCCATCCTCTGCACCCAGCACGTCGACCAGCAGCGCTTCCGTAGTGATGCGCATATGAGAGCAGATGTCCAGGGCCTGACGATGGGTGGGGCTGGGAACGTGTTGAACGAAGCGCTCTAGGAGCACGCGCACTACATCTGGTTCATTCTGCGGGCTGAACACGGCTGATTTCCCACTCTGACTCAGTAGGTCGGCGACGAGCGATAGTGCCAGAGGATGTCCGTGCGTGAAGGAGAGCACGGCGGGATGCTGTTCGTCGGGAATGCCCTGTGCAGTCAGATACGCCTGGCTCTCTTCCGGGCGCAGATTACGCAGTGACACGACACGTGTTAGATCGCCCCAGTCGAGGTCCGCACGCCACACGCGAGCTTGCGGGTTGCGCCCGGCTATGACCACCAAGCTCTGCCGCGGCAACTCTCGCAGGAACGTCCGGCGTAGCCAAGATTCCAGGGG
>JALZCF010000020.1 GCA_030863245.1 Chloroflexota bacterium | reverse complement strand
TGCGGAAGGCGGAGTGCTGAATGACGGCACGGATTACGCATGGTCCTTTCATCCTTCCTCCGTGCCGTTTTCATCCTTCTGCCTTCATCCTTCATCCTTCCTAAATCAGCCCCTTTAGGTGGCTTCGTATATGAGACTCATGGTTTTAACCCGGGGCGGGCCTCTGGTAAGATGGAGCCCATCACCTAAAGCACAAAGGAGACCTGTAGATGAGCACCATTCTAATTTCCTTCAAACCCGACGTCCTCGCTGACGAACACCTCACTCAGATCGAACGCCTTGCACCCGACGCACGTGTCGTGGTGACCGACAACCGCGATGAGATGGAAGCCCTGCTAGAAGAGATCGAGATCGTGGCCGGCTGGGTGCCGACCGAGGTGATCCTGGAGGCACCAAACCTACGCTGGGTGCAGCAATGGTCCGCCGGCGCAGATTGGCTCCTGCAGCATCCGGAAGTGGTAGAGAAGGACTTTATCCTTACCAGCACCTCCGGCATCCACGCCATCCAGATCACCGAGCACATCTTCGCGCTCCTGCTCGCCTTCGCCCGCCGCCTGCACGACGCCGTTCGTGCGCAAAGCCGTCAGGAATGGTGGTCACCCCAGGGCGAGACCCTCTTTGAGCTGGAAGGCAAGACGCTGCTTCTGATCGGTGTGGGAGCGATCGGTGAGCGAACCGCGCAGGTGGCGACAGCAATGGGCATGCGGGTGCTGGGCGTGCGGAACAACCCTTCCAAAACAGTACCGAACGTCGAGCGAATGGTGGGCCCAGACCATCTACAGGAGCTCCTACCCAAGGCAGATTTCGTCGTGCTCACCGTTCCCCTCACGGACGAGACGCGCGGCATGATCGGCCAGAGCGAACTGCAACAGATGAAGCCAAACGCCATCCTCATCAACATCGGGCGGGGGGGCACGGTCGACGAGGAGAGCCTGGCGAGGGCATTGCAAGAAGGTTGGATCGCGGGTGCCGGCCTCGACGTGTTTGAAGAGGAGCCACTTCCCGAAGAGTCACCCCTATGGGACATGGACAACGTCATCATCACCGCCCACTACGCCGGTGCCACCCCACACTACCACGAACGCGCCATGGCCATCTTTCTGGACAACCTACAACGCTACCAGGCCGGCGAGCCCCTGCGCAACGTCGTCGACAAAACCCGCGGGTACTAGTCGACCATCAAGGGAGTTGCTCGGGAAAGCGAAACCGCCTTACGTCTCGCTCGCCTCCTCCACCTCAATCTCCCTGCGCCACGCCACATAATCGAACACGGTACGGCACCCGTTGCAGTAGTATTGAGACGCAAGCTGCATGTTGCCGAACAAGCCGAAGAGCTCCGTATCGGACGAGCCACAAAATGGGCAGGTGGCCGGTCGCTCTCCCTCTTCCTTACCGATGGCGGCTTCTCTGTGCCGTCGTTCACGAGCCGTCATGCCGCCGGCTCCACTCGTCGCGTCTTCGGATCATATCGATCCCAAGCAAGGGAAGCGGCATCCGGCTGCGAGATACCGGCTTGCTCGAGGATGGGACCGATCCGATTGAGGAGTGCGTCCCGCAGTTCCATCGGCGTCGCGCCCAGGATACCATCTCGCGCGAGGGCCCTGGCCCCTTCATCTTCGTCCCGGCCGAACCAGCAGAGCGTCTCGGGCCACACCCGGTTAACGGCCTCCTGTAGTGCCTCACGTGCCGCGTCGGACTGCTTGGCCAGGCGGCGGAACCAATCTCGTCCGTGCATCTGATGGAACCGTTCCTCCTCCAGCATCTTGTCAGTCCGCTGAGCGAGTGGTTCATAGGCCGACCCGCGCATGGCCTTGATCAGCTCGGCCATCGCCCCGTCAAAGATCAGGTTGACAGTCACAAAATCGGTCCAGGCGGGCAACGGCTCGTCCAAGAATGCAGGAGCATTGTAGCTGTCGCGGAACTGCTCGTCATCCGTTATCTCGGCAGGCACCTCATCAAACTCGCGCAGCAGCATGTAGAGCGCACGCGTATGCCCCAGCTCCGCCTGCGCCATGGCGGCCGCAGCAACCCCCGACTCCAATACAGGCGCGCTGTTGGCCCACTCCGCGTACCGGCGTCCCAACACCACCTTGCTATCCGCGACGGCACGGATCAGATCGACAAACGCCTGCCGGCTATCCCTATCCAGATCAGCAGGACCTCGAAATGTGCGCTGTTCATTCATGCCAGCCACTCTCCCTTACTCCGGCGCAATGACGGAGATGATGGCATCGCGGGGCATGACGACCATCTCTAGCCAGGTCCACTCATCGTAGATGCTACGAGCATAAACCGCGGCCATCTCATCATCGGGCGCAGCGACCGTACCAACATGGTGCAAGGGATCCTCGTACTTGCGCCGCGCAAAGACCTCATACACTTTCCGGTCGCCACTCGGCTCGCTCACACCACCACCCCCCACGCTCGCATCTGCTCGCGCCCCTCCTCGCTCATCCGAGCCGCGGTCCAGGGTGGGGACCAGACAATGTTGATATCCACCTCGCTCACGTCTGGCTCCTGCTGCAGGCGCTCCCGCACATCATCGAGAATGAAGGTCATCGCCGGGCATCCCATCGCGGTAAATGTCAGATCCACCTCAACAGTGCCGTTGGTGTAACGGATATCGTAGATGAGTCCCATATCGACGACGCTGATTGGGAACTCGGGATCATTCACTTCCCGCAGCGCATCCCAGAGATGCTTGCTCTCTTCACGCATCGTTACGCCGCCTTAGAGAGGAGCTCATGCCACTGCTTGTGGCCATGCTGCAACAGTTCCACAAACTGCTCGTTCATCGGGCCACGCTTCTTCCAGCGAACGAGTACCTCATCCCAGCTGATCGGCTCATCGCCCCAGCGCTTCTCCTCGGCATCGAAGTCAGCCGGGAACGGATGAGTGACAACCCACCTCTCTTGCTCCTCATCATAGCGTGCGGGCACGTTAACCCCGATCCCTTCACAGAAGGGGACCGCCTGGCTCAGCCACTGTTGTCGAAGCTGGTCGTTGGTGTAGCCCTTGAGTTTGTACTCGAGTTGTTCCGTGTGAATCTTGAGCTCGTCGGGAAGCCCGAACCACTCAACCGTCAACAGGAACATCCAATCAACAGCCCGCTGTATCTCCTCGCGCTGCTCCGCCGACTTGACGAGCTTCTTCATCCAATGTTCGCCATGACGGAGGTGAAAGTTTTCCTCGCGATCCACCTTGGCAAGCGCGCGCTTCCACGGCCCGAAACTCGTATGGCGGTAAATATCGCCGAGCAGGATAAAGCCCGCCCGATCATAGAAACAGTTTGCGACGGCAAGCTCGGCCCAAGATTCAAGCGGAACATCAAACGCATAGGGGTATTTGAAGCGTCGCGCGTCCCGGTGATAGATCAGCTCCTCACGGTCCACACCCAGATCCTCGAGCATGCGATAGGCAATGTGTGCATGTCCAAGCTCATCCTGGATGATCGCCATTGCCGAGATAAAAGAGTTGATGGAAGGGGCCTTCTGCGCGGCCAGGAAGTAGGCGGGGCCGCTGACGAGCTCTGTATCAGCAGAAACCGTCAGCACCCGCTTGAGGTTCTCCCGATAATCCTCCGTCATGTGGTCCAGCGACTCGACGAGGTT
>JALZCF010000010.1 GCA_030863245.1 Chloroflexota bacterium | reverse complement strand
GCTCCCTACCTCGATTGCCACCGTCGAGTGGTCCACCATCGCGATCAGATCCTGCTCGCTCAACGCCACACCGAAGTGCCGGTCCATCAGGTCGCCGAAGGCTCTGCGGAGAGAAGCCATCTCTTCCGCCGAAACGGGGACATCTTCCATCGCCGGCAGGGCAAGCATTGCCTTTGGCTGCGCCTGATGGTTGAGCACCTCTAGCGCATCTGCCCAGTGCTGCTCAAAGGTCTCCGGATCGCGTTCTGCAATGTCGCGTGTCAGTCCGTTCTGCACCAGATAGCGCGCAAGCGCCGCGACCGCGTTCGGGAAGCTATCAGGGTTTGCCTCCAGGCCAAAGGGGGAAGTGCCGAACATTTCCCCATCCATCCAAGCGCGCCACACGCGCCGGGCGTTCCAATCGAACCCCACCCCTCCGTACCGTTCGATGCTACGTTGGTCGGTCACATAGCGTGCGTGGTCAGGCGCGGCCCAGCCACTCCATATGCGGGGCGGGAGTTGGGCGACGCCCCGCACAGTGTCCGGCTCCCGGTAGATGCGCAGCTGGCCCCCATTCTGCGCCCGCAGTAGCGCGATCAGATCCTCGGGGCGTACCGCGAAAAACGTTGATACCTCCTCCACCGTCGTCGTGAAGTAGTACCATAGATCCTCAGGCATCTCATCGGGCGAGTCGAAGCTCAGCGTGCCGTATTGCTCGATCAGTGCCTCCTCCCGCACGAAGCGCGGCTGCGGTGTCGGCGTAGCAATCGTACCATCTTCGAGGACAATGCTGCCATGGGGCACTACGATGGCAGTGGGTGCTACGGTCGCGGTGGGAGAGGGAGATGGCGTGCTCGCCGCTGTTGCGACCATAGTCGGCGAGGGGGTCGAAGTCGGAATGGACGCGAGTGGTAGGATAGTAGAGCGTACCGAACCGAACTGCGTGATGGCATGGTAAGCACCGTAGAACAGTGCGACCAGCAGCAAAAGGACAAGGAAATGACGATAGGGACGCATGCTCTCGCAGTGAATCTATTTCGTCGGAATTAGTTCAACCCCACCACCCAGATGTTATGATCCCGGCTCTCGACAAAGGCCACATAGTGCCCATCGGGCGACACGCTCCAGTCGCCGTTCGCAATCTTGAAGGGGAGCTGGGTCGGGTCGGTCAGTTGCCGGAGTTGGCCTGTGGTTGCGTTCAGCTCCCATAATTCATGGAAGGTTGCGTCTGGCCGGAAGGGTACCACGATCAGGTGGTTGTCATCGCGCCACTGGT
The DNA here is from genome assembly GCA_030863245.1 of Chloroflexota bacterium. Lineage (GTDB taxonomy): Bacteria > Chloroflexota > Anaerolineae > Ardenticatenales > Ardenticatenaceae > JALZCF01. The sequence continues at coordinate 6,836 of JALZCF010000010.1, read as the reverse complement.
ATGCCCCGAATAGCTCGGCGGGGAGTTGGCGGCTCTCGCTCCCATCCGTACGAAGGAGCCACAAGCCGTTTTGGGTGGGGTCGTCACTTTGCGCGATGTAGTACACCAGCCAGCTTCCGCCCGGCGAGAGGAGCTCGCCGCGCATTCGGTCGGAGCGCACCAGGTCGATCATCGTTCCATCATGGAGTGACAGGGTAAAGAGGCGCTGCTCGGCTTCGTCGAGCGAGTCGCGCCCACTCAACAGCAAGGTATCGTTGGAGAGCCAACCGCGCACGCCGCCACGCGGTAGTGTTAGAACCTGTTGTGGCGCGCTGCCATCCAGAGTCGCCACCCAGATCTCGGCTACCTGTTGATCCCAGGGCAAGCTACGATCGCGCACGTCCCAGGCGATTCGGCTCCCGTCGGGAGAGAGGGTAGGCGTGTCCCCTCTCGTCGGCACCTCCCACCGAGTGCCATCAGCGAGACGCCTGATCACGGTCACCGTCTCGCCTGTCTCGATGAGGAACTTCCCATCGCGCGAGTAGGAGCCGATCTCCTCGCTGACGAGCGTGGGAGAGGCATCCGGCTGCTCCACCGGGACGCCCCAGATACCGACCGGGAGATCCGCTGCCGGTCTGTCGATAAAACGGACCTCACTGGAATCCGGCGCCCAGAAGGGCTGCGTGCAACACCCACCACTGGTCAGGCGGTAGAGGCGCGGCGCCGGGGTGGGAGAGGGAGCAGGCGTGGCGGTTGCTGTCGCCGGGCGCGTGGGCTCTGGGGTCGCGGTCGGCGGAACGGTCGTTGGCGCCTCCGCTTGCTCGGCACGTGGTAGCTCCGCCTCCGGCAAGGGGTGGGTTGGGTTAGTCACGATCTCTCTTGGGGCCGGTGTCATAGCGATCGGGGACGAGGGAGACTCCATCTCCCCCACGCCCGACCCTTCAACCCGCTGAACCACGTTGCAGCCAACGAGGAGGAACATGAGCATGGTGTAGCCAAGCCAGCGATGGAGAGAACAGAGAGAATGCATCGTTACCTCCTATCGGGCGGCCAAGGATTCGCGAAGTCATTGAGGAGCGGGCCACCGATGACCACCTCGGGCTGGTCGTCCAGGTGCTGCCACCTACGGGGGGCGTTCAGATCCTTCTGGAAGCGCCGGTTGGAGGCACCGATGAGGGCCAGGTTGTCCCAGTCCGCCTCGATGAGCACGTGAGGATTATACTTGCGCACGTAACGCAGGTCACGGATTTCCAGGTGCAGATGTGGCCCACCACCGTCGCACTCGCCCTCCTCGTCCCCACTGAGCGCGACGACCTCGCCCGCCCGTACCGGCTGGCCCACAGCTAGGCTAGGCCGCTCCAGTAGGTGACCATAGAATGAGGCGTAGCCCAGCTGCGGGTGGTCGATCATCAGATTGTGGGGGGCCGAGCCAAAATTCAGGTTATCCACGGCAGCAACCACCCCATCAGCAATCGCCACGATCTCGGTCCCGCAGCGCGCGCTCAAATCCACCCCAAAGTGGATACCTTGACCCGCCGCATAGGTGCGGTATCGCTGGAAGTAGGCGCTCACGGTGTTGCCGTAGGGTTGGCCCGGCAGCCAAGTATCCGGGCCGGGTGGTTCCTTGAAGGGTAGAATGAAAGGTCTCGTCGCTGGCTGAACGGTGGCGGTTGGCCCGGCAAGGGCCGCGATAGGCCACCATAGTAGGCCAACCAGGAAGAGCAGGCCATACCAGCGAGGGCGGAATCGCAAGCGCGTAGGATACATCGTTGGTGTGGACTCCTTTAACTCAAAGATTACTCGCGAGCCGCTCAGCTGCGTCAACGGCCACCTGCATCCGTGGATTCAGACCCACCGCTGTTTGATATTCGACCAACGCCTCCTGCGGGCGGCCTAGCCCTTCCAGTGCTACACCGCGCTGGTAATGGATCTCCTCGACGTTGGCTCCGACATAGGGCTGGGTAACCTCCAGCACCCGATCATAACGGCTGCTGACATTGAAGGCTTCCAGGTGGGCGAAGAGATACCATGGCATACGTACGGGCCATCCGTAGGCAAACGACTGCTCGAAGGCAGCGACCGCACCTTCGACATCGCCGAGGCGGAGTTGCGCCTCACCCAGGTTATACCAGCTATAGAGGTTGGGATCGGATTCTACCTCCTGGCGGGCGCGGGCGGCGGCCTGCTGCCACATGACCTCATCCGGCCACCTCTCCTCTCCGACGATGGCCCGTACCAGGGGTTCCTGTTCCGCACGATAGACAGGGATGTAGAGGCGGTGGAAGGCACGCCACCAGCGGTCGAAATCGCCTTCGCTGTAGCGGACGCTCGGGCCAGTGTAGGAATCGTTGACGATAAAAACGCCACTCTCCATATCGTATCCCCGTACGACACGATAGTGCGCAGTCAACTCATCGTCCGGGCGCTCCAACCACTGCTCCACGATGACCGGAATGTTGTTTGAGAGGAGAGCACGCAGCGTGTCAAGGTCGCCATTCACGCGGACGGGCGCGGCAAATCCCTGCTCTTGAATAAAGCGGCTCAACTCGTGGGGTGAGGCATTGGTATCGGTGGGTCCACCTTTGACCACCGGCGCAATATCGTACTGCGTCAGTTGCGAACCGTAGAAGGAGAGCGCCATCGCAGTCGACACCGGCCCACAGTTATTGAGTCGCTGCCACTCGTGGAAGATACCCGGAAGCTCTACCTGTGCGGCAACAGCGGCGATCGCCACCTCGGGTGTTGGTTCGACCGTCGGCGACGGCTCAGCCGTCGCTGTAGGCGGCAGGGTAGCGGTAGCCGTCGGCTCGGGCGAGGCGGTTGGCTCGAGAGTCTCCGTGGGCGCCAAGGTGGCGGTGGGTACCGGCGTGTCGGTAGGTGGCGGAGTGAAGGTGGGTGCGAGGGTGGCGGTCGCGGAGTGCGGGGTGAGTGTGGCCAACGCCACCTGTACCTGCTCGTTCCCCACTCCCCCCAGGTCCAGTACAGTGGTACAGGCTGGGAGCCCCAATAAGAGCGCGAGTAGTATCAATGTCGTGCGTGATGCGTGGTGCGTGGTGCGTGGGCAGCTTTTGTGTTCCTTTTGTGGATTTGGGTTCATGGGTTTGGGTAAGTGTATTTTCTAGGATTATGGTTGCATGGTGGTTGGGGTGTATGCGGAGCGTATTATAGGTTAGAAAGGGTGATTTTCCTTATTGGCCCAGCCAAGAGCGTAGCATGTAAATGTGCAGAACCTGTGCAGCCAGGATGAAAAAGGCGGTGTGCATAGCTTTTGCATAATTCTGTTCTATAATGATGGACCTGCTCGGCACGGTTGCTCAGTGGCAACTGGCTAGCGTCCGGTCTATAATAGAGCGGCTTCTGTGTGACGTGATGTGCGGTTCGATCTTCTGAAGCGAACCGCAAAGGGAGAAGAGAAAGGACAGCGGATGGAGCTCAAGATGGTGGGGGAGCCAGGTGTCGCCAATTGCTCGCTCGTACTTAGCGATGTGATGGACGATGCGTACTACCACCTCCTACAAAGGAAACTGCGGGCGTACAACCGGCGCGTGGCGACGGGGATGGAGCCACCGGACGTGACGCCGCTCAATATCCGTGTCCTGGACGAGACAGGGAAGCTCGTAGGTGGCTTGGCAGGCTTGACTTACTGGGGATGGCTAGTGATCAAGCTGCTCGTGCTGGACGAGGCGGTACGCGGAAATGGGTTGGGCCAGCAATTGATCCACCTGGCTCATCAGGAAGCCATACGGCGCGGCTGCACCCGCGCCCAAACGATGACGTACGACTTCCAGGCCCTGCAATTCTATGTGAAGGAAGGGTACCGCGTTGTGGGCACGCTCACGGATTATCCCGATGATCACCACTACTACTGGCTGCGCAAGGATTTTGATGAAGGGGAGGACGGATAGCGAGCTCGCATTGATTCACATGTTCCGCTCTATGGTTCTCGCTTGCCGCTCATGCTCACAGCCAACACGTTGGGTAGCGCGAAAGCCCGTACTAGCTGTAATCGATGGGGTGACTTCCGGCGCTTGCGAGCTAGGTTGGAGTTGAATAGCAGCCAAGTCCTCGGGCAGCGCGGCCGTAGGAGGCAGGTCGCGCTGCTGTTGGTTTGCCTTGACCAGAAAGAGCGTTAGGGCGTGGTACTGCTCATCGGACAGTAGACCAGGCGCGTAGTAAGGCATGGCGGTACGGATATAGTCGTACAACTCTTGGGCTGTGTGGAAATTCGGCAGTGTATCGCTCCCAATAATGGCGGGGACTGTCTTCTGAAACACGAAGCCGCCAGGGTCATGATTGTACGTGTGGCATTTTGATTGCCAGCAGTTACGGTGGCTTTCGGGAAAATTCTGCGCACGCCACTTGTCAGTCAAACCTTGACCGACATCACCGTGGCATGTTGAACAATACAAGCGGTATATTTCTGTAACATCTTCTGATGCCTCAATACGTGGCGCAAACACGATGTCCATGGCAGGATGCAGCGCAGGGACACTTTCGCTCATTGCCTGTGCCAGCACGCTATAGGAGAGAAGGAGAAAGCAGGCAAGAAGCAGGGCCGCGATGATTGGCTTACGTGATTGGTGGCACATAACTCGATGGTGCTTTCGGCCAGAGTTGGCAATGCGACTGATGGTGGAAAGGATCTAGGGTTAGTCCAGTACAAGAGGGAATTACCCTAACGCATAGAATAACAGACAATTGTGCAGAACCTGTGCAGTGCGGTTGCCATTGGGCGATAGGGACATTCGATGGGCGGGGGCGTTACCGTGCGCGTGCTTGCCGTTGCAAGCAAGAAGCCGTCTCGTGTGAGACGGCTTCTTGCTTTTTTCATTGTTGTTTACGCTAGTCGTCTTTAACTCTTCGAGAATTCGATCTCCATTTCCATCTCGCGCTCCTGCACGGGTTCCTCCAGATCCTCGAGCACTCGCTCCCGTTCCGGAATCTCCTCCGTTTCGTCAAGCTCCGTCTCGGTTTCGACGGTAGCTGGTGCCTTCATGCGGGCGGCGAGAGCGACACCAAGTGCCGCCATCAGGGCGGTCAGGAAGATGAGTGGCCGCGGAAGGTCAATATCCAAGGCCTCGTCCAAGGAGTACTTTCCGGGCCCCGCCAGCAGGAGTGCTGCCGCAATCGCGATATTCGTGACGGGCAACTCCGCCCCCCCTTCGGTGACCCATATGGGTTTGTTCCAGTGCGCTTTGACGATCGCCCCGCTCATGGCGGCGATTGCAGCGATGGCTCCCAGCGGGTTCAGCAGGCCTAGGGTCATGAGCGCCCCCCCGCCGAACTCGGAGAGACCGAGTGCCGCTGCCCAGGACTTGCCGGGCTTCATGCCCATCGACTCTAGCCACCCTGCCGTTCCCTCGAGTCCGTAGCCGCCGAAGGAGCCGAACAGTTTCTGCGCCCCGTGGCCTGCCAGGAGGCCTCCTGTCACGAGGCGTATGATAAGTAGGCCGAGATCTTTCATATCTACATCTCCTTTCTCTGCTTCTCTCTTTGCTACCAGCTAGCCTATCGTTCTGTCTTCGTCAATGACTTACCAAGCAAATAGCGGGCCATAACAAATGTTCCCAGCGTGCGAAATCTAAACCCTTTCCACATCACCCCTTAATATTCTCTGAACAACTTTGTCCTATGATGAAAACGTGTCCGGTATGGACCGGCACGCTGATCAGCATACCCATCAATCAGAGGTTCAAATGGAGGTCTATCGATGAATTCGGCAAGCAAGTGGATCATCACCGTCGCGGTGGGTGCCCTCGCCGTACTCCTGGCCGTCGGTGCTAATGTTGTCTCGGCACAGGAACCGGGGAGCGGTGCCATCTTACAGCAAGTCCTTCCTCTCGAACGAGCAGGCATAGGGGGGTTGGGTTTGCGCGGGTGGCACGAGGAGGTCGGGAATTATAATGAACTGCTAGCCGACGCGCTTGACATCACGGTCGAGGAGCTAGAGGCCGCGCAGCAGGCAGCCTATGAGGCGATGCTTGAACAGGCGGTCGCGGAAGGGCAGATTACCGAGGAGCAGGCCGAGCTGTTGGCGGCCAGGCAGGCCCTCAAGCAGTATGTGGAGCAGGAGGCGCTTCTGGCAGAGGTGCTCGGCATGAGCGTCGAGGAGCTGGAGGAGGCGCGCGATGCGGGCGAGAGCTGGTCGGAGATCTTGGAAGCGCAGGGCCTTGATGGTGCCGAGCTGCATGCCGCGCTGCAGGATGCTTACGAGGAAGCGGTACAGGACGCCGTCGAGGATGGCGTGATCACAGAGGAGCAGGCCGACCAGATCCTTAGCAGCGAGGGCGTCCTTCGTTTTCGCGGGCTACGCGGCTTCGGGCGGAATGGCTTGCGGAGTCCCGATGCGACTCCCGAACCAGAGCTAGACGGTAGTGAGCTCTAGTGGAGACTGGAGAGTGCGGAGTGCGGAATGCGGAGTGCGGAATGATGCGACATCCTAATCTCGAGTCTCCAATCTTTAATCTCCAGTCTCTAGTCACTCATCTCGTTCACGTTTCCGGAACAAGTACTCTGATGTTGCCCTAGATGGGCGTGAGGGTACGTATGAGTCGGGTTAGTAAAAATCAACATCTTTTCATCATCACAGGAGAAGTAACATGAGGAAGCTATTACTATGGCTGTCGCCCTTGGTCATCGTGCTGATTGTGGCAGTGGCTAGTATGGACCTGTCGGTTCTTGCTGCCACTAGCCCGGGCGGTACCGAGAGCGCGCGGCAGGAGGAGCAGGTTCCAGCGCTGCAGGGGGAGACGTTGGGTACGGTGGCTGCGCTGGAGGGGACCTTGCAGGAGGTCTATCAAGAGGTGAACCCGGCCGTCGTGAGCATCCAGGTGGTGGGCACCGCACAAGGTTTCCAG
>JALZCF010000006.1 GCA_030863245.1 Chloroflexota bacterium | reverse complement strand
CCCATGAGCCGTCCGATGAAGCCATTTTGGTCGATTTCACCCACTATCTCACCACCTCCTATGATGACTTTCAGGCGAGCACGCCGGAGGCGGCCTTGCAGCGCGTGCTTGATGACTTCCGGGGTTTCTTGGTTCACACTACGGGCCAAGAGGAGTGAACTGTATCTCATTTATGTGGCAGTACCGCGGCACACCGTCCGCTACTCGATGAAACGGTATCCAATTCCCCAGACCGTGGTAATGTGCTCACTGTAGGAGCCGAGCTTACGGCGGAGTTGCGCGATGTGGTTGTCTACCGTGCGGTCGAAGCCGTCGTACTCATACCCCCAGAGACGATCCAGAAGAAACTCACGGCTGAAGGCGCGGCCGGGATGCGAGGCAAGGAGAAGTAGCAGATCGAACTCGCGCCGAGTGAGATCAACTTGGCTCCCATCGAGGGTCACGATGCGCCCTGCCTCATCGATCCGTAGCGGGCCGCGCACCACCGGTTCGGGCGCTGGTAGGTGGGTTGCTTTCTGGTCACTGGTCGGCGCAATCGTAGTGTCGAGCGCGACGCGCCGGAGGATGGAGCGCACACGGGCGATGAGCTCGCGGATGCTGAAGGGCTTGACAACATAGTCATCGGCGCCCACCTCTAGCCCCAACACCCGGTCGATCTCCTCGGAACGTGCCGTGAGCATCAGGATCGGCGTCAGATGGTTCTGCCGGATCTGGCGGCAGACCGCCAGCCCATCCAGCTCCGGCAGCATCCAGTCGAGGATCACCAGATCGGGGTGGTGCTCCTCCACAAGCTCTAGGGCGGTTCGCCCGTCGTATGCCTGCAGGACAGTGTGTCCTTCCGGCTCCAGATGGGACTGGATCAGGCTGTTGAGGTCCTTCTCGTCTTCCACGATCAAGATAGTAGACATATTTACTGTTTCATGCCCCCACGTCCTCACCCTCGCTGCTCTCCGCAACCTGGAGCCTGAGTTGAAAACAACTTCCCTCTCCGACCTTACTCTCGACGCTGATAGCACCGCCCATCGCCGTCACGAGATCCTGGGCGATCGCGAGACCGAGGCCGAAGCCATCGGAGGCCCGTTCCCGCGAGGCATCCGTGCGATAGAAGCGGTCAAAGACGTGATCCAGTTCCTCCTCCGAGATACCGATCCCCGTATCGGCGACAGCGAGGAGCAGGTGCCCCGCATCGCCACGCTGCAGCGTGATCGCGACGATACCACCTTCCGGCGTGTAGGCAATCGCGTTTCGTACCAGGTTGAGCAGAACCTGTGTTAGCCGCTGGCGGTCGGCCAGCACAGCGGGTAGGTCCGGCTCTACAGTACGCGCAACGGTCACCCGGCGCTCGCTCCTGGCAAGTGGGGCAAGCGACTGGTACACCTCCTCGACCACGTCGCCCGCGTCCACAGGAGCGAGGGTGAGGTGAAGCTTGTTGCTCTCAGCATGGGCAAGAGCCAACAGCTCGTCAACCAGCGTCCGAAGGCTCTCCGTCTCGCGATGAACGATGCTCAGGTAGCTACGGAGCGTGCGGGGCAGGGCATTCTCCTCCTCCGGTTCGTCGAGCGCCCACAGCAGCGATTCAATGTGTCCCCGAATGTTGGCCAGCGGGGTGCGTAACTCGTGGCTCACGTTCACGATCAAGTCGTGGCGGACCTGTTCGGCCCGCTCCGCTTTCGCACGTTCCTGGGCGGCCACTACCTCCGCCTCGCGCAGCCGCCGGGCCGTGTCACTGGGGGTGAGCATCAAGCAGGCCAGGTTTCCAGCGGCGGCAGCAAGGACGTTCAGGACGTACAGAGCAGGCGGAATGAGGATGAGGCCCAGCCCGGCGAAAAGTACCGCGAATGTCACCATGAAAAGCGCAAGCAGCCCCTGCCCCGATTGACTGAACAGGAAGATCGCCGGGCGCTCCAACAGCCAGTTCACGGGATCATTGAAAAGGACAAACAGTGGCTGCGACAGCAGCCAGCCAATGATGATTGCGGCAAAGAAGGCAAATACCCATCCTACGACTCCCAGCGGTATCTTCATTAGAAGATACAGGAGCGAAGACCACACGAACGGATCATCGTCCGCCTCGCCCTGTGAAACAGGCGGGATGTCAACATCAAGCCAGCGAACTGTGAAGCGGCGCTCATAGTCAACCAGCCTGCGCCAAATTGCAGGGACAACGGCATTCTGCTTCCGAGTGCTTCCCGGGCCTACCGGCTCCGGCACAGGCGCTCTTACTCTGAAGAATCGGGTCATCCAGGCTCGGCTGTCCGCGAGGGAAAACGATGGAACTAACCAGCGAAACAAACGCGCCAACCAGGCGTAAAGCGGGGCAAGGCGCGAGGTGCTTGCGCGTTCACCAAACGAGCTCCCCTGCCGCGCAGCACGCCACCTCAGCCAGAGAGCGTGGACGAGCAGCAGGAGCACGATCGGGATGACAAGCCACCAGAGAAGTATTAAGCCTGCTACGACTAAGGACAGAACGGCGAGTCTCATGAGGAATCGTACGAGGGCCCGCACGATGCCTATTATCAATCTCGTGAGCCTCGATGCAATCGCCACCAATCCCGTGAGGGTGGATGCGATGGCCTGAAGCACGATCTGTAGCAAGCGCAGGAGCGGCCCGGCGACGAGGAGAAGTGCATAGCCCATGCCAAGGGGCGCGGCGGTCAGGATGTACACCAGGTTGCGGTACGTCTTCCGCTCCCAGACGCTCCCCAGCACCTGAGCAGGGGAGGGCATGCGTTCCTGGGCGGCCCTCACTCTGCGGCTTACGTCGTCCCATAGACTCTTGCCACTCATGCGCATGTGCTGAACCGCCCCCTCCCTAGACACAAATAGCCGCAAAGACCTCCGTCGTG
>JALZCF010000005.1 GCA_030863245.1 Chloroflexota bacterium | reverse complement strand
AAGCCACAAACGGTCAGGATGCCAGCCTCAATAAGCAAGTATCCCTCGTTCGCGGGGCCAGCCCCGGCAATGGTGGGACTTTTTCCCATGAGCCTCTCGGTCCACCAGGCCAGCGACTCGACGATTGGCGTGTCGTGTGGGATCGAGACGGCTGGCAGATCTACGAGCTTATCCCATTCGAAGCGGATGCCTGGCCTGCCCTTCGCGACCTCGTTGCTGATCTCCTGCATCCTTTCGAGTAGCCTGTCTGCCTGCTGGCCCGGAAGCAGGCGAACGTCAATCATTGCCTCGGCGTAGGGAGGGACCATGCTCTCCATCTCTCCTCCTCGGAAGAGGGTACCAGGGGTGACAACGGGGCGGCGGCCGGGGAAGGCGGCGTGCGGCTCGAACGTCGGTTGCCACCGTTCCAATTCGAGGAGAAGCTGTGCCAGGGCCGTTACGGCGTTGGCACCTCGCTCGCCACACTCCCACGCCTGGCCACCGGTATGAGTTGCTTCCCCCCACGCACGTACGCGAACGCGTAGCAGGCCACGGTGCCCGATCGAGAGCAGATCCAAGCCGGGGTAGGTGTAGATGGCCTGTGTGGCTTTCAGGCGTCCCTCTGCCAGCATAGGTTTGATGCCGATCCGGCCAGTGGCGCCGCTCTCCTCATCTGGGACGCAGCAGAGCAACACGCGGCCCTCCAACAGCTCAGCCCACTCCTGCAGGACGTCGAGCAGGATGATGGCAACGGCGATACCGGCCTTGTTGTCACACGCGCCACGGCCATAGAGACGTCCGTCCCGAATCGTGCCGGAGAAGGGATCTACACTCCAGGCATCGCGGTCGCCTGCCGCTACCGTGTCCATATGCCCGATAAAGAGCACGCCCTCGTCGCCCTCGCCCAGAGTGGTGAGAATCGTGGGGCGGCCGGGCGCGAAGGCGTGGATCTGCGGGTGGAGGCCGCGTCCCCGAAGTGCAGCGGCGATTGCCCGCGCGATATCCTCCTCAGGATGGACGCCATTGACGCTCGGGATGCGGACCAATTGCTGGCAGAGGCGGAGCAGGTCGCTCTCACGCGCTTCCAGCCGCCCCCACACCGCTGCACGGAGAGCGGCGCGATCCATCTCAGGCAGCATCACGTACCCGCAGAACGGCCTCGACAATTTGATCGGTGGGCGCCATCGTTACCTCCTCATCGGTGATCATAGGGGGGATAATCTCGCAACCCCACTCCTGTAGCCGCTGTCGCGAGAGAGAAGTATGGGGATGTGCCCAGAGCCCACGATTCATGGAAGGGGCGATGATGACTGGGAAGCCGGCGCCCAATCCGTCGGCAATCATCGCCGTTGCCAGGTTATCCGCGAGCCCGTTAGCGATCTTGTTGAAGGTGTTGAAGGTGCAGGGAGCGACGAGCAGGGTCCCGAAGGGGTAGCGGTCGAGCGGTGGCTGCCGGTAAGTGTGAATCCAGTGGTTCCCCGGCACGTCCATTAGAGGGGCGGCCGGCGCGACCTGTGCTACGTTGGGCGTGAGCACCGAGTACACCGTGAAGTCGTGTGCAATGAACTCGTGCAGCAGGTCGGGGATACGCACGCAACTGCTGGCGCCCGTACCAAACAGGAATAGTGCGTTATTATTGGCCACAGTTGCTTCTCTGGTACACTAGTCAACATTGGAGTGATGTAGAAGGTGGATTATATGGAAGGGCTTTTCAGACGCAACTGAAGGTTACATTGCCGGCGAAAGAAAGGATGCAGTGATGGTTAAGCGAGTGATTCTGGATGTGGATACGGGGACGGATGATGCCGTCGCGCTGATGGTGGCAGCACTCTCTTCTGAATTGGAGCTGGTGGGCGCAACAACGGTAGTGGGCAATTGCCCCGTGCGGATCTGCACGGAGAACACATTGCGTGTCTTCGACCATATCGGCCTCACTGTGCCAGTGTACCAGGGGATGAGGGAGCCGATGGTGCGACCGGACATCCCCCGCGAGGGCTCCAGCGTGATCCACGGTGATTATCTGGAGCTGCCCCCCTCCCACTCCTCGCGCCAGGAACAGAATGCGGTGGACTGGCTGATCGAGACCTATTTGGCCTCCGAGGGTGATATCACGCTTATTCCAGTAGGGCCACTTACCAACATCGCGATGGCGATCCGGAAGGAGCCATGTATCCTCCCCAAGATCCCGGAGCTCGTCATCATGGGGGGCGCGCACCAAGTAGGCAACAGCACCCCATCGGCGGAGTTCAACATATGGGTGGACCCGGACGCGGCGCGCGTGGTGTTGAATTGCGGTCGGCCGATCCGCATGGTGCCCCTGGACGCCACGCACCAGGCACTGGTGTCGCTGGCGGATTGCCAGCGGCTACGCGCGCTGGGGACGCCAGCGGCCTCTGCCGCTGCAACCTTTATCGAGCGGCGGATCGAGGGATATACCATCTCGCAGCCAATGAGTCGCCCCCATACGGCACCGGTTCACGACGCGCTGGCGGTCTGCGCGGTCATCGACCCGTCGGTCATCAAGACCCAGTTTGTCCCGGTGGACGTGGAGACCCAGGGCGAGTTGACGACAGGGCGAACGGTGTGTGATTTCGCGCGGCGAGGCAAGCAGAGGCCGAATGTGCACGTTGCACTGGAAGTTGACGCGCCGAAGTTTCTGCAGATGCTGATGGATATTCTGGGGCGCACAGGCTAAGGTAGGCGCGCCGCGGCGGCAGCCCGCGCCCGCTCGATGAAAGCTCGGCACTTCGGGAGATCCTTCTTGCCACGGTAGAGGTCCAAGCCGGTACAGGCATCAACGCCCCAGGGACGCACAGCACGGATAGCGTCTCCCACGTTTTCTGGGTTGAGCCCGCCCGCGAGGATGACCGACGTATCGCATTGCTCGACAATGGTACGGCTCACGCTCCAGTCGTGGGTCTTGCCAGTGATACCGATCCAACCGGGTAAAGGGTCACCGCGGTCGTCGCCGAGCTTGGTGTCCAACAACAGATAGTCCACATAGGGATCGAAGGCACGGGCCAAGCCGAGGGAGTCGATAGTATGGGAGTAGGCGGGCGGCGCGACGGGGATGGCCTTCATGACCTGGACTGGCTCTACCGCTGTGCGGAAGGCCTCGATCTGGTCGAGGTCCAGCACCTCGACGTTGGAAGAGATATGGATGATATCCGGCTGCAGCTGCACCGCTGCCTCAACCAACCGTTCTGGCTCGTCGTAGAGGGGCAGCAGGACGACGGTAGTGCGCCCACGCACAACGTCGATGATCTCCCTGACCTGGGCCTCGCGGCCCTCTTGTACCTCCAGCCCGAGGTGGTCCACACCCATCTCGACCAGCGCCTCGGCGTCCTGGAGTATCCGGGTACCGTAGATTTGGACGTGCATCATGACCCCTTATTGTTGCTGCAGGTTGTGCCAGGCGATCTCGGTCAGTCCCCCCGCGAGGCGTGGGATGTCCTCCTGGTTCACCTCACGGATGGTGGTGACCATCTGCTGCGGGAGGGCGTCGTAGCCGTGCAACGCCCCGCCGAGCGCGCCCGCCATAGCGGCAATCGTGTCGGTATCGTTACCGATGTTGGTGCCACCCACCGCGCATTCCAGGGGGCTGCCCGCGGCCGCCACGAAGATACCAACTGCAGCGGGTACGGACTCCACCATCATGACGGAGTTGCCGACGGTCGCCTCGATGTTGCGGAGGGCCTCCTCGAAGGAGGAGGCCTGCAGGGCGGTCTCGATCGCCAGCTCGATGCGGCGGCGTATGTTGGGGCCAGCCACCTTGCGCCCCTCCTGGCTACCGATCTGCTCGCCCAGGCGCGCGCCCTCCAGGCAGCTGCGAACGACGGTGAAGACGTCGGCGCCGGGCAGCAGGGCGGTGGCCACGCCAGCCGCGATAGCGCCCGCACCAGACGCCGCGATCTGGGTGTCGTGGGTGGGCTGGCAGGTGACCCAGGCGAGACGCACGGCGCTCTCCACGTCGCCAGGGTGGACCAGGCCAGCGGGAGCCACGCGCATGGCCGCGCCATTGGTGGTGCCCATGCTGGTCAGCTTGCGCGTGGAGCGGCCAACCGTGCCGATGTGGTTGGTGCTCTCGCCACGGGCAAGGGCCTCCAGCAAGGGGCGGGTGGTCGGTCCCATGTGGTCACGCATGGGGGAGGTCTGCGACCAGTGGAGCAGGGTATTGAGCCAAGTCTGCTCGTCCAGGTCACCTCCACTCTCGATGAGAGCCTGCGCCAGCGCGAACATCTGGCTGCTGTCATCGGTCACGAGGCCAGCGATGTCAGATTCAGAGAAGGTGTCGATGGGGGGCGCGACCAGTTCGCGCAGCAGACCACCGTGCTCGGCGAGGATCTCATCGATCTGGTGTTGTTCAGTCGCGGCACCCATGGCATCACCGAGGGCGGCACCCATCAGGCCGCCGAAGACGCGGTTGTGAAGGTCGTCGCGAGTAAAAGTAAAGGCCGGAGAATGCTTCATGATGGCTCCTAATATAGTGGTGCGGTCTGGTAAAGGGTATTATCTTTGATTCTCTCTGGTCGGGCAAGAACGGGTGAAATCGATAGCGAGGAAGATAGTCGGTGAACAAAGAAACGGTTTCTGCCACAGAGGGAAGGAGCGCGCCTGCTACTCTCCCCATGCCGCATTTAGTAGCACTGGCGATCGGCGCCCGGGTGGTGATCGACACGGGCATCCAGATCTTCGGCCCGTACCTGTCGATCATCGCCGCTGGGTTGGGAACGAGTATTGTGACGCTAGGCTGGATGAACAGCCTGCGCAGCCTCATGGGTTTGGCAGCTCCCGCCGCCGGCTGGCTGGCCGATCGTATCGGCTACCGAATCGTGATGCGGGGATTGCTGCTGCTGGGGGCGGTCGGAATGTTCCTCGTCGGCGGGAGCTGGCACCTGGGGGTGGCACTGGCAGGGATGATCCTGATGGGGTTGGGGCTGTTCTGCTTCGCGCCCGTGTTACAAGCATACATGAGCGCCCGCATTCCCTACGAGCGGCGCGCGCGTGGGTTGGGCATGGTAGAGTACGCATGGGCGCTGGCGGGTATCCTTGGCCTCTCCCTCTCTGGCGCGCTGATCGGCCGCTTCGGGTGGCGTGCGCCCTTTTTTGTCCTAGGAGGTAGCCTGTTGGTAGCCTTCCTCGCGTTCGGTGCGTTGCCTGCCGCGCCAGCACGTTCCCGGCCGGGCCATGTCGCCGCCGTGAGGCGCACCTGGGGCTGGTGGCTATGGCGGGTCAGAGACTTTCTCCGCCTGGAGTCGAACACGCGCTCCACATGGAGTGCGATTGGCGCCAACGCGCTGAACGTTTTCGCGACGGCAAATATCGGGATCGTGTACGGGAGCTGGCTGAACCAGGTGTACGGACTAGGTCCGACGCAGCTTGGCACCGTTGCGGTCGTGCTGGGGGTAGCGGAGCTGGCAGGGAGTGTGCTGGTCAGCCTGGTAAGCGACCACTTCGGGAAGTATCGCACGGTTCTCAGTAGCACAGCTGCTTCGGTTCTGGCGTACGTGCTCCTCCCCTTCTTGAACCAGGGACTGGTACTCGTCGTCATCGGCTTGGTGCTGGCGCGCTTCACCTTTGAGGTTAGTATCGTGGGTAACATCTCGCTGCTCAGCGAACAGGTGCCGGCCCAACGGGGCAAGGTGCTTGCGCTGGCGGCTGCCGCCGTAGTGGTGGGCGTGGCGCTCGCTAGCGTCACCGGGCCGACGACCTTCTCGCACTGGGGAGCATGGGGACTGGGAGCCGCCTCTGCCATCTCCGCCTTTGTCTCAATGCTGCTGGTGCTCTTCTGGGTGCGGGATCGGTAAGGCAGGCCGGGCAGGTATGCGATAGGAAGGTTTTTGTAGTGAACAGGAGACAGATACTGATGAAAGGGATAGTCAACGCGGAGTGGAGTGGGCATCCGCGGTGGTGCACCCGGTCCAGATCGTGGATGATGCGCGTCTGCCAATGTAGGTGCACGATGCCCCGGGGGATTGGATCGTCACCCCAGATGAAGTGATCTAGATCCAGCGTGAGGACCTACGCCGGGGCGGATCGGTGTGGCTCACGATCCGAGAGGAGCAGTGCGAGACAAATCCCAATCTCCGAAAGTTACCCAACTTACGCGGGATGGGTGTAGAGACAGACGCATGAAAGAGTCGCAGCTACCCGGGCTTGATTGGCAAGAGAGCACAGTTTTTGCCTGGATGCCCACGCTCCCGCCGATCTTCCGCCCGGCGAGCATCGCCCGGCCACTCCCCAGCGTCTGGCGAACCGCTTTTCAACACCAACAAAGAAGTCACCCTCTAGCAACAGTTTGGCAGCGAAAGCAGCTACCGAGGCGCGCGAGCAGCACGTCCCCGCTACATGTATCACAGTACGTAGGTCGCACCTACTTGTGCCAGAGTCCAACGGCTGCTGTCATGCTCGAAGAGGTGGGACAGCAGCCGTACCACCGTCAGGAGCGCGTCGGGCGCCGCCTCTGCCGCCACGTGCTTAAGGAGAAAAAGCGGGCTTACATCGCGTCCTGGCTGGATTTTGAGCCCAGTGACGCCGTCGGCTTCATACCAGTCCAGCCACTGGTAGATCGTCTTCGGTTGATGCGATTTGAGGCCGCCCGCCAGCACGGCACGATAGGGCAGCATCCCAGAGCGATTTTGAGCAACGCTGCGCCTTCTTCCCACATATGCGGTGGCGTATGGTGGTCGCATACGTCTTCCAACTTCCAACTCGTCATGCTGTTCCACTGTCAGGTGTAAGTAGCGTCGTTTCGGCATAAGTCACCTCCACTGCTATCTTACCGCACCCTGCACCTATTGCGTATTTATTTCCAGTTGGCTGGTCTAAAACCTTCGCCTTTCAGGCGAAATGCTTTCAGCACGGAAGTTGCAGAGGGCTCGCTAGCTGTCCAAGCGAAGCGAGGTCCCCATGGTCGACTATCGACGAGGGTCGCATACCCGCTACCATATCAATTACCACTTTGTGTGGGTGACGAAGTATCGCTATCCGGTGC
>JALZCF010000002.1 GCA_030863245.1 Chloroflexota bacterium | reverse complement strand
ACTTGGCGACCCGGCTCGGGTACCTGATAGCGTCATCTCCTGGGGCTTCATGCAGCGCCTGCGCAAGGAATTCGAGCTTTACATCAACCTGCGGCCCATCCGCTTGTTGCCGGGCGTCCAATCCCCTCTCTTGAGCGGGCCCGACCTCGACCTTGTTTTCGTTCGTGAGAATACCGAAGGAGAGTACGCGGGTATCGGTGGGCGACTGCATCGCGGCACGTCGAACGAGGTGGCCCTCCAAACGAGCGTCTTCACACGCCATGGGATCACCCGGGTGATGCGTTACGCCTTCGACCTGGCGACGCAGCGCGACCATCAGCGCAAACTGACAAGTGTGACCAAGTCGAATGCCATGAACTATTCGATGGTCCTCTGGGACGAGGTCTTCCGGGAGATGGCGCGGGCCTACCCGGCTATTCAAACGGAACAGTATCACGTGGACGCGATGACCATGTACCTGATTCAACGCCCCGAGACCTTTGATGTGATCGTGGCGAGTAACCTCTTCGGGGACATCCTTTCCGATGAGGCGGCGGCGATCCAGGGAGGCATTGGCCTTGCCGCGGGCGCCAATTTGAATCCCGAGCGACTGTACCCGTCGATGTTCGAGCCGATCCACGGCTCCGCGCCGGACATCGCCGGTCAGGAAAAGGCCAATCCCATCGCGACCATTCTCGCCGCGCACCTCATGATGGACTATCTTGGCGAGCCTGAGACTGCCACATTGTTGCGTCGCGCAGTGGAAACAGTACTGGAAGCTGGGGAGGTGCGGACGCCCGACCTCGGCGGCCAAGCTACCACGAGTCAGATGTCAGATGCCGTGGTCGCTGCGGTCGAGCGACTGGTGTCAGCACCTGCATCGGTACAGCGGGACGAATAGGAGGCAGAATGAATGCGTCATCTACGATATCCTTTGTCGCTGTCGGCGATCTTTACATACATCGTCCAGATCCCACGACTGCCTTTCATCACTTTGCCTCGGTCATTGAAAGAGCGGACATCGCCTTCGGCAACCTCGAGGGACCCTGTTCCGACCTGGGCGAACCCACTATCGGTAAGTATATCACTATCGGCATGGGACCAGAGGTGGTACCAGCGCTGGCCGAGGTCGGATTCGACGTGGTGGCGCTGGCAAACAATCATGCGGTGGATTACGGACGCACGGCCTTTGTCGATACGCTGGACCGCCTCGCTGAGGCCGGTATCGAGACCATCGGCGGCGGGCGAACGCTTGCTGAGGCGCGGGAACCGGCCATTCTTGCGCGTCAGGGGATGCGCCTCGGCATCCTCTCCTATGCCTCAACTATCCCATGGGGGTATGAAGCCACCGAGAGCCAGGCAGGCATCGCTCCGGTTCACGTCCGCACGCTGTACGAGCCGCGCTACCAGATCATGGGAGAACAACCGGGGACCCCTGCAACGGTAATCACCGAGATCAACCAGGCGGATCTGGAACGGATTGTAGAGGAGGTCCGCGATCTGAAATCGCGCACAGACATGGCAATCGTTTCTTTCCACTGGGGCGTCGCCTTCGTGCCTGACCCCGTCGGCTACCAACCAGAACTGGCGCGCGCTGTGATAGACGCGGGAGCTGATCTGGTTCTGGGCCACCATGCTCACGTCATCCAAGGGGTTGAGTGGTATCGTGGCGTGCCCATCTTCTACAGTCTTTCCAACTTCGTCTTTGATCGCCACAATCCTCGCTTCGGGTTGGAAACCTTCCTTGTGGTCGCGCACTTCGACCAGAGCGGCCTCAAACGGGTCTCGCTTCGTCCCGCCATCCTGCCCTTGGAAGGCGATCCACGTCCGGTAAGCAGGGAGGAGGGGGCCCTTTTTATGGAGCGGATGGCGCGACTCTCCTGCGGCATGAACAGCCGCTTTCGTTGGGACGGGGAGGAAATCGAGGTGCTGGGCAGCGAGGAGGGCGAACATGAGTAATACCTTCTTGCTGCGCGGCGCCCGGCTCATAGATGGCACCGGAGCGCCGCCCCTCATCGATGCTGCGGTGCTCGTTCGGGCGGGACGCATCCAGGCGGTGGGGCGGTTTGACGACTTTGGGGAAAGCGACGCTGCGGGACTCGAGAGGATAGACGTGGGACAGCAAACCATCCTGCCCGGTCTGATCAACACTCACCAGCATCTTGACACGCGTCACGGTTACGGCTCGTATCAGATGCGCGCCGCCCAGGCGGTGCCCTACCTCGTTACTCGCGCCGTGCGCAATGCCCTCCTCGATCTTCAGGAGGG
>JALZCF010000725.1 GCA_030863245.1 Chloroflexota bacterium | reverse complement strand
ATCAAGAATCGGCCGGGGGTGTTGCCATCAAGGAGCGACTCCCGGTGCTGATTGCGACGGTTGATGAAGATCCGCGTCTGGGTCCCTTACGTTCTGCTGTCCAGCAGGAGGGGATTCAGACCGCACTCTTCTTACCGTTTGTCTACCATGACGAGGTGCTCGGACTGTTGGCGTTATATCACCGCGAGTCGTACCGTTACAGTTCGGAAGAGATGGAGTTGTTGGCCATCTTCGTAAGCCTGGCAACGACGGCGATCAAGAATGCTCAATTCTACACCTCCATCAGTCAGAGCCGCAGCAATCTCAGTGCGATCCTCCAGTCCATGACAGATGGTGTCGTTGCTCTAGATAACCAGGAGCGAGTCATCTTCATCAACCAACCGCTTTTCGACCTCCTTGGCCTTGAGCCATCCGACCCAGATCGGTGGGTGGGGTGGTCAATGGAGGAGCTATGGCCCGAACTGCGCGAGCTTGCGGCGTTGCTTGACGAGGGGGAGCCGATGCCACGCGATACGGTTCGGGTGGCTGTGGAGTTACGTAACCCGCCTAGAGCGCTTGAGATCGTTCGCGCACCGATTCTTGATGAGAGGGAGAATCGGATGGGCTATCTGCTGCTCCTACACGATATTACAGAGTTGCGGGCCAATGAGCGGATGAAGGACGAGTTGCTTTCCGTTCTCAGTCACGAGTTACGTACACCGCTCACCTCAATTTTGGGATACAGCAAGCTGCTTGTTGATCGACCCGATAGCCCCTCCAGCAAACGAACGCGCTGGGCATCACACATCCTCGACAAGAGTCGCTTGCTGAATCGGCTGATCAACGAGGTGCTGGACCTCTCACGACTGAACGTCCAGCGCCTCGACCTACGGATCGAGCCCAACGATCTGGAGACGATTATTAGGCGTATTGTCAACGAGCAGCGAGTGACGACGGATAAGCATGTGCTCGGCGTGGAAGTGGAGGGTGACCTGCACAGGGTACCGTTCGATGAGGATCGGATCGACCAATTGCTCACCAACCTCATTATTAACGCCATCAAATACTCACCGGATGGTGGCGCGATAACGATCCGGGCAAAACGGGACGGTGATTGGGTGCAGATCGATGTCGAGGATGAAGGCATGGGGATCCCGCAGGAATACCATGAGCGTATCTTCGAACCATTCTTCCGCGTTGACAACAGTACCACACGCGCCGTATACGGTACCGGTCTCGGATTACCCCTCTGTCTTGGCATCGCGAAGGCGCACGGCGGCAATCTAACCTTGACGAGCGAGGTAGGCAGAGGGAGTATCTTCCACGTACGGCTGCCCTGCTAACAGACCCCACCCCTGCTGGGGTAATAGCTCTTATAGCTCCAATGATTATGACGGGAGCTGTAGGGGCTGTAGGAGCTACAGGAGTTTCTCTATGCAACTTGCGTTGTCTGGCCGTTCTCTCGGCGTGGCACATCCAATTGAGGAGGATATCCGAATCGCCGCGATCACTGGCTATCCGTGGCTCGTCGTTGACCAAGAGAAGATGGAGAGCTTTCTGGAGCAGCGGGAGTTCACTATTCGCGATCTGAAACGCCTGTTTCTTCGTACTCAGCCCGCTGCTGTCGACGCACTCTACCTACCGGACAGCGCCCCGAAGCATATCTCTGAGGCGGAGCGGATCTGTAAGGATGCGCGGCGCGTGGGGGCGCCGGTGGTGGTGGCGCGTATTGAGAAACCGGACGAGCGGATCGTGGAGTTGGCAGACGTAGCGGAGCAATGGAGTAGCGTGCTTGCCCTCGCGCCCTCTCGGGATCCAGCAGGCGTGACCTTCGGCGATCTGCGACACCTTATATTTGCTGCCAACCATCCCGCTCTTGGACTGTATGTGGACCTTGTGGCACTCTGGCGCACGGGGGATAAGCCGCGCGCCGAAGATGCCGAGCGTACTGTCCTGCTTGCCGTCAGCGATGTAGACGAGGAGGGCCTGCCCGTACTGCCCGGTACAGGAACTGTACCCCTTCCCCAGATGCTTGCCCCGCTGTACGAGGGTGGCTATGACAGCGTGGCTGTGTTGGCCATGGAGGGACGGGACGTGCCGCGGGAGCCGGAGGCTTTTGCAGGTGCGGGACTGCGTGCTCTGTCAGACGTATTGCGCGAGGTAGGTTGGGTAGTGGAATGATGAACGATCGCATCGCAATTTACGCCGGGAGCTTTGATCCGGTTACGGAAGGGCACTTGGGGATTATCCGCCGTGCCGCACGTCTCTTCAGGAGGCTGATTGTGGTGGTGGGTTACAATCCGAACAAGAGAACCTTGTTTAGCATCGAGCAACGGATGCGCTTCATCCGGGAGGCAACGGAGTCGCTGGCGAATGTGGAGGTGGATAGTTTCACCAACGAACTGCTGATCGATTACGCCCGGCGCAAGGGGAGCACCATCGTCGTGCGCGGGCTGCGAAACTCGAGTGACTTCCGGAATGAATTCCTCCAGTCCAAGATGAACCAGGAGATGATGCCGGAGTTGGAAACCGTCTTCCTCTTCAGTGATCTCGAAGACATCTTTGTCAGCAGCACGCTTGTTCGTCACCTCATCCGTACCGGGGGGGAGTACAAGTCGTTCGTGCCGGAGACGGTTGAGCGGGAGACAGAGAACGATGGATGAGCGCTGGCTGGTTGCCACCGACCTTGACGGAACCCTGTTTGACCACTCCCTACAAGTGTCCCGACGAGTGGAGCGGGCGATATCAGCGGCGCTGGAGGAGGGACATGTGGTGACGTTGGTTACGGGGCGAATGTACTGTGCCACGCTGCCCGTTGCGGAGATGTTGAAGATTGATCAGCCGCTGATATGTTATCAGGGCGCGCTCGTGCGACGTGGAGAGGAAGTGATCGCCCACCACACGTTGCCGCTCGACGTTGCCCACGATGCCATTCGCTTTGCCAAGGAGCAGGGAGTCCATCTGAATGCTTACGTCGACGATCGACTCTTCGTCGCAGAGCGGACACCGGAGGCCGAGTTCTACCGCTCGCTCTCACCGAACGTAGTGATCGAGCCGGTTGGCGACCTGCTGGACTTTCTGGTGGCTGAGCCGACAAAGTTGGTTTTCGTTCAGAGCGAGGAAGAGACGGCACGGCTGCTACCGATCGCGACGGAGCGATGGGGGCAGGTGGCTCAGGTCGTACGCAGCCACCCTCGCTTCGTAGAATTGACCCATCCTGGGGCGAGCAAGGGCAGAGCGTTGCTGGAGCTTGCTGCCTCGCTCGGCATCCCACGCGAGCGGACACTCGCGGTGGGCGACAACCTGAACGATCTGACGATGATCCAGGCTGCCGGCGTCGGTGTCGCGATGGGTAACGCCGCGCCGGAGCTTAAAGAGGTCGCCGATTGGGTTGCGCCCCCGATAAGTGAGGATGGCCTGGCCGTGGCGATCGAGCGCTTTGCTCTCAATGACAAGCAGCAGTAGTCGGAGCATGTGGTGGAATAGTTGAGCACGAGGAAGAGCAGGAGGGGATGTTATGAAACGAGTGGGTTTGCTGGTCGGAAGGGAGCAGACATTTCCTGAGGCGCTCATTGCCGAGATCAATCGTCGAGAGCGGGGCGTTGTGGCGGAGATGGTGAAACTGGGTGCGACACCGATGAATGCGGCTTGTTACTATGACGTGCTCATCGATCGCATCTCGCATGAGGTGCCGTACTACCAGAGCTACCTGAAGAATGCGGCGCTCCAGGGCTGTTACGTGATCAACAACCCTTTCTGGCGCATCGCCGACGATAAATACTTCGGAACCTCCCTCGGCGCGGCAATCGGTGTTGCCATGCCCAAGACTGTTCTCTTGCCGAACAAGGAGTACATTCCAGGCGTCGTGGCGGAGTCGCTACGCAATCTCATCTTCCCACTGGATTGGGATGGCATTCTGGCATACACGGGACTCCCCGCAGTGTTGAAGAGCCACTGGGGTGGCGGATGGAAGGACGTGTACATTGTCAACAGCAAGGAAGAGCTGTGGCACCATTATGACCGGAGCGGCACGATGACGCTGATCCTGCAGGAGTTCATCCGTTGGGAGCAGTACGTCCGTGCGATCGTCATCGGGCGACGAGAT
Source organism: Chloroflexota bacterium (assembly GCA_030863245.1). Lineage (GTDB taxonomy): Bacteria > Chloroflexota > Anaerolineae > Ardenticatenales > Ardenticatenaceae > JALZCF01. The sequence goes on along the minus strand of JALZCF010000725.1, from coordinate 435 downwards.
GTGCTTCCCGTACTGTGGGACCCACGTCAACCCCACCATGAGCGGTATCACGCCACGCAGCCTCCTCTGACTGATCAGATGCGTGCTCGTGTTGTGGAGGATTCGCTGAAACTATGCCGCGCACTAGGGTACGACATGAACACCGTCGAATTGGGCATCCGCGACGGAGTTCCCTACGCTATCGACTTCATGAACTCCGCGCCCGACTTTGATATCTCCAGCCTGGGTGATAACTACTTCGCCTGGGTGGTGGAGAAGATGGCGGACCTCTCTATCCGGGCTGCACTTGAGCCGCGGCGGGAGCGCCCGTTGCATTGGTCGACTTTCCTGAATGACCGTGGAGCGGGGAGCGGGGAGCGGGGAGCGGAACGGCTCGGGGAGCGGGGAGCGGGGAGCGGGGAGCGTAAACGGCGTACGCACCACGCACCATGCAAT
>JALZCF010000724.1 GCA_030863245.1 Chloroflexota bacterium | reverse complement strand
GTCAAGAATCGTGCGCCCAGGCTTAAAGTCCGAGAGCCCGAAGCCCGGACGATCTGCCGCAATAACACGCGCGCCGTGCACAGCGGCCGGCTCGGTAAGGGGCCTCGCCTCGAGCCGAGAGCCCGGCCACCCATGAAAGAAGAAGATGGGCTGCCCAGCCGGATCGCCATACTCCGCATAGCCAAGCAAGCGTCCGTCCTTAAGCTGGATACTCTTGTCTATCACTCACTCCTTTCGGGCAGGTGGCAGGTGGCAGGTGGCAGGTAGCAGGTAGCAGGTAGCAAGTAGCATTCCGTAATCTCCAATCTCCAATCTCCAGTCTCCAGTCCACATTCCGCATTTCGCATCCCGCAATCCCCCTGTCTGGCACCCGCCTTGCTCTCCCGCCGGGTGGAGGTGTTTTGTGGAGCAGAAGCAGAGCCAATTGAATCCATGGAAGAGCAAGTTTTATGACATCGTCCGAGCCCTAACCAGCGCCTTTCGGCCTAATGATACCCTCCGCGATCCCTTTCCACCGAGGAGGCCTATCTTGATGAAGGTGATACGATTTTGAGACTCTTTCGGGAACCACGACTCATCCTTTTCTTTGTGGTAGCCTTGCTATTTCTGCTGATCGTATGGCTAGCATGGAGCGCGGTTGCACCATTTATCTTGGGCCTGGTGGTGGCATACCTCCTGACGCCCTTTGTTAACTGGCTCCATGAACGGATGCCAGAGCAGTTGAAGCAACGTGGCGTGGCACGCCCCCTCGCGATCTTCTCCATCTACCTGCTGGGGCTGCTGCTCTTTGTGTTGGTCGCCTGGCTCGTGTTGCCACCGATCGCCGGCCAATTTGTCTCTCTCTACAACAGTGTGGATGAGTTGTACGAACGGGCGCTCGAGCTATTTGAAGCGGGACAGACTCAGTACCAGATTGTTGTGCCAGATGAATGGCAGGCCCGCCTTGAGGAACGCGCGGCCGGCTTGGCCGCTACACTGCTCGATCCGATCGGGAGCGGGTTGCTGGCGACTGTTGGAGCGGTCGGCAATACCCTCTCCTTTGCGCTGGGTCTGTTTATCGTTCCCTTCTGGCTCTTCTTTGTCCTGAATGAAGAAAGCAAATTCGTGCGCGGCGCCTTAGACCTCATCCCGCAGCCGCTCCGCCCCGATGTCGAGGCGATCCGGATCATCGTGGATCAGATTCTCTCTGCCTACATTCGTGGTCAACTCTTGGTCGCGCTAGCCATCGGCACGGCCACCTTTTTGGGCCTGCTTCTCATTGGCGTGGAGTACTCCTTGCTGTTGGGGGCGGCAGCCGGTGCGCTCGCTATCTTCCCCTTCATCGGGCCGATTCTCGGCGCGGTCCCATCCGTGATCGTGGCCTTTCTACAAGCTCCCGTGTTGGCCCTGTGGGTGATTGGGCTCTTTGTAGTGATACAGCAGATTGACAACATCTTCTTCTCGCCGCGCATCATGGGACACGCCGTCGCGCTCCATCCAGCGATCATCATGGTCGCTATTGTCGTAGGCAGCGCCCTGCTCGGCGTCATCGGGGCCCTGATCGCAGTACCATTGACAGCGATCTTACGCGATGTGATCCACTACCTCTACATTCGAGTGGGTCGCGAGTCGGTTGGCGCTGTCGAAGCCCTCATACAGGTGGGGTATGGTGGGTGCTTGAGCCCACTCATGCTCGAGGCAGCCGCGGTAGATACAGTGTAATGGAGGAAAAACGTGACATCAGTTGCGGCATTTGTTGCGGTTGCCAAGCTCCCCCACCTCACTTACAGTTCACGTGACATGCAACATGCAACCCGCACCACGCGGTATACGTAAAAAAGCACAATGACCATTCATTCCGCCCTCCTACGATTCCGTACCCAGCCTGAACTTGCCCGCTGTGTGACACATTGGGAGCACATCCCTCCGCGTGCGGCGGATTGTGTGCCATTACCCAGGGTGCTCGACCCACGCTTGCAGGCAGCGTTGCAGGCACGGGGGATCGGGCAGTTGTACACCCATCAGGTGGAGGCGGTTGAGGCGGCCATGGGCGGGGAGCATTTGGTGGTGGTGACGCCGACGGCGAGCGGGAAGACGCTCTGCTACAACCTGCCGGTCTTGAACACTTTATTGGCAGAGCCTCAAGCGCGAGCGCTCTACCTCTTCCCCACGAAGGCCCTAGCCCAGGACCAGCGACACGAATTGCATGGGATGCTGGAGGTGCTGGGTGCCCCGATCAGTGCAGAGGTGTACGACGGCGATACGCCCACATCGGCACGGCGCAGCATCCGTGCGAGCGCGGACATTGTCATCAGCAATCCCGACATGCTCCACACAGGCATCCTACCTCACCACACGCAGTGGCTCTCCCTATGGACAAACTTGCGCTACATCGTGATCGACGAGGTGCACCATTACCGCGGGCTCTTTGGCAGCCACTTCGCAAATCTGCTGCGCCGCCTGCGCCGCATTGCTCGCTTCTATGGCTGTGATCCGCAGATCATCGCAGCCAGCGCGACGATAGCCAACCCTGGAGAACTGGTGGAGCGGCTCATCGACGCGGAGGTCCCGGTGCGGGTGATCGACCGGAGCGGCGCACCACGGGGCGAGAAGCATTTCATCTTCTGGAACCCGCCTCCCTACAATGAGCAGTTGGGGCTGCGCCGCTCTGCCCTACTGGAGTCGCAGCGGGTGGCGTCACAGTTCCTGCAGGATGACGTGCAGACCATTGTCTTCACTCGCTCGCGCCTCTCGACGGAAGTATTGCTGCGCTACCTGCAGGACGAGGGGCGGCGCATGGGGTTGCCGGAGGATGCGGTACGCGGCTACCGGGGGGGATACTTGCCGCTTGAGCGGCGAGAGATCGAGCAGGGCCTGCGGGCGGGCGAGGTGCGCGGTGTGGTCTCCACCAATGCCTTGGAGCTGGGGATTGACATCGGGCAACTGGATGCCTGTGTGATGAACGGTTATCCAGGAACCATCGCCTCGACCTGGCAGCAGGCAGGACGCGCGGGACGGCGCACGGCCGGCAGCGCCGCTCTGTTGGTGGCGTCATCGCACCCGCTCGACCAGTTCATCGTTCGTCATCCAGAGTGGTTCTTCGCTGCCTCGCCGGAGCACGCGCGCATCAACCCGGATAACCTGTCCATCCTGGTCAACCATATCAAATGCGCCTGCTTCGAGCTCCCCTTCGCACCCGAGGAGGGCTTCGGCACGCTGCCGCCCCCTGTCACACGCGAGATTCTTGCGTTCTTGGAGGAGGAGGGCATCATCCATAGTGCAGCAGACACCTACTACTGGACCGCCGAGAGTTATCCGGCGGAGGGCGTATCGCTGCGGACCGCAAATGACGGACTGCTTATTACAGAGCAGCCGGGGGGAATCGTCATTGGGGAGGTGGAACGCTTCTCGATCCACCAGATGTGTTTCCCTGGCGCGATCTACATGCATGAAGGGCGGCAATATCTGGTCGAGGAGGTGGATTTGGAGGCGGGGCGCGCGCACGCGAGAGCGGTCGAGGTGGAGTATTACACCCGCGTGCAGAGCAAACGCAGCGTCGCCGTGCAGGAGACTTTTGCGGGCGATGAGGTGACGGGTCGCAACTGGGGCGAGGTCGTCGTCACGAGCCGAGCGACGGGTTTCAAGAAGATAAAGTTGCACACGCATGAGAACCTCGGTTTGGTCGATCTGGATTTGCCGGAATCCCAGTTGCATACCACAGCCTACTGGCTCACCTTCCCGATTGAGGTAGAGGAGGAGCGGCGTGATTACGGGCCCAACTGGCGGCAGCAACGGCTGCGCACCCGAGCGCGTGAGGGCTTCCGCTGCGCCGACTGCCGGATCTCGGAGGAGGAGTTGGGACGTGAGTTGGATGTGCATCATATCATCCCGTTCCGCGAGTTTGGCTACGTGCCCGGCAAGAACGATGGCTACCTGGCGGCAAACGATCTCTCGAATCTCGTCGCGCTCTGCCCAACCTGCCACAGACGAAGCGAGCCGTGGTACCGCTCGGATGTAGCGATGGGGTTGCAGGGGGTGGCGCATGCACTCGGCAACATCGCACCCCTCTTCCTGATGTGCGACGCGCGCGACCTGGGCAGTACCTCGGAGATGCGCCCCTCACAGAGCAACGGACCCATGATCTTCCTCTACGACGCGGTACCGGGCGGCATCGGCTTTGCCGAACAGCTCTACGCCCTCCACGGCGAGCTTCTTGCAGCCACTGAATCCCTGATCCGTGACTGTCCCTGCCAGCAAGGTTGCCCCGCCTGCATCGGCCCCGACGGCATGTTGGGCGAGGGTGGGAAGCAACACGCTCTCGCGTTATTGGAGTTAGTGAAACCGGAAACGTAAACGCTGTTGCATGTTGCATGTTAGGCCTTACCCCTAGAAGAATTCGCCCTTTGTGCACAGTACGTCATGAGCGAAACGTACACCGCAAACGGAACAGGCACCATGCACTATGCAACATGCAACATGTAACATGCAACAAGGAACATTAGAACCACGTGCTAATTCTTAATCTTCTACCGTTATACTTCATCGTTTTCTCTGCGAATCTTGTCCCATCATCGCGCGTTTGGAGGTGGATCACGATCGGGTCGATCCTGCTCTTGAATGGGGTGCTTTTTCTGGTGGGACTGGCGGTTCTTGCGGCTGGGCCGTCGGTATTGCAAGAGATGCTCCAGGCAGAGCTGGTCGATCCTGAGGTGATGGGTCTTAACCTGGCATGGGCAGGTGGTCTCGTGCTCATCACAGCGGTTGTCAGCACGCTGCTACTCGTGCCGCCGATCCGTGCGGCCGTGATCCGAGGATTGCGGTTCGATCTGGAGGTAGACAAGACGATCCACACGACCGCGCTCGTGTTCGCCACTTGGCTGGTGGGCCTGACGGTGGCACAGGTGTTCCTGCTCGCCGATCTGCCGGTCGAACTCATTGCAGGTCAGACAGAACTTACGCTTGGGGCACTGTGGGAGCAGGGACTTGCCTTCGTACTCTTTGGTATCCTCGGTGTCGGTCTCGGCCTGCGCCGCAGTCTTGGGGAGACGTTAGAGCGCTTGGGCATCACGGGCATGACATGGCGTCAGGTTGGGATCGCCCTGGCCGCCGTCGTTATCTTGCTACTCTGGGACTTCTTGTTGACCACAGTGTGGCAGGCTATCGCGCCGGGCTCCTTTGAACGCATCGCCGAGATCAGCGAGTTGCTCTTCGGCGATGTGATGGGACTGTTCGGTGCGTTAACCATCGGGCTCTCCGCGGGCATTGGGGAGGAGGTACTGTTCCGCGGCGCGATCCAGCCCCGCTTCGGCCTCCTCGCCGCCACCATCCTCTTCACCGTAGGCCACACGCAGTACGAGTTCTCCCCCGCTCTGTTCAGCGTGTTCCTGATCGGTCTCGTCCTGGGCATCATCCGACAACGAGAGAACACGACCACCGTGATCCTGATCCACGCCGCCTACAACGCCCTAAACGTGTTGCTGGCACCATTGTGGACGTAGGAAACGGCTCGTGGAGCGGGGAGCGGGGAGCGGGGAGCGGGGAGCGTCATGCCCCAACCTGTACCAAACATGCACACGCCACACTCCACATGCAACATGCAACACCACTGATCACTATCCGTACTACGTCAAATGGCGTAGAGCTATATCAGTCATTTGGCGTATGTCCAAACCGACATCGTGCTGTTGAAGTGATTGGTGTTGCTCGGTAGAATGGAGCAGCTTTGTACCATCAATTAAGGAGGTAACTAGCCCTATCATCTCAAGTGTTGCACCGGGAGCGAGTTGGGCCTGCGCGGTTACCTTCTGCTGCCGGATGTGTGTAGCGCCACCCTAGTAACACCGAACGAACTCGCACTCCAGCCCTCATCATTGCCCTCCCCCTTTTTGAAGCTTTCCATATTAACCTGATATTCCTAAGGGGCTGTCCGGTTTTGTCAGGATAATACGGAAAAGTGCAATAACACGCGACTAGCCTGTCCCTTGCCTATTTGTAGGTTTACTCTGATGCCGCAGGAAGGACCAAGAATGGATACTACCAATGCGATTCGTGTGATGTTAATGGACGATCATGCGCTCATGCGTGCTGGGGTACGGGAGCTATTGGAGAGTCGGCCGCGCCTCACAGTGGTAGGTGAAGCGAAGAATAACCAGGAGGGTCTCGCTACCGTCGTCCAACATCAACCGGATGTCATTCTACTCGATGGGGCCGACGCCAACGGGATCAACCTCGTGCCGGAACTGCTGATGGGTGCGGAACTGGCACGGCTTATCGTGCTGTGTGAGGCTGACCAGCATCAACTTCATGTATCATCGATGCAACAGGGTGCGCATGGCGTTTTCCTGAAGAACGACCAACCGCTGCTTCTGGTCAAGGCCATCCGAAGTGTGTATGAGGGCGAATCGTGGTATAGCCGGGCGATGCTCTCGCGCATGCTGATGGAGGCACGCCGCCCGCCTGTCTCGCCTACGCAGGACGAGACCAAAATCGCGAGCCTGACCGAGCGCGAGCGGGAGGTCATCATGCTTCTGGGCCAAGGCCTCAAGAATCGCGATATTGGCGAGCGGCTGTACATCAGCGAGTCCACCGTACGCCATCATTTCACCTCGATCTACAGCAAACTCGAGGTCTCCGATCGCTTGGAACTGCTCATTTACGCCTACAAATGGGGGATCCTCAAGCAGCCCGAGTAGCGACGGGAGCAGATTCACAGCTAGCCGCCGCCCTCATCGGCCACTCCGTAGGTTTGTGCTTTCGCCGTGCTCTTATAAGATATACAGTCAAATGTTCTGCCACCACATTTCGTGATGGCATTCTCGACCTACTCATTGTAAGACGAGCGTATATCTCTCGATGATCAAGAGCATCGGCGAGCAACGATTGGACCTTGACGCGCTTCGTAGGCGCTTGCGACAGGTCAGTACTCGCCCGCCCCCGGAACCCACGACAGAGACGTGGCAACGTGCTCCAGACGGTTCCCTCGCCTCACTAGAGGCGGTGTTGGGTAGCGAGGAGGTGGACGGATGCCATGTCATCACGACCTGCTACGGGGCGACTCATACCCATGCTGGCGTACCGCTCCAAGCACTGTGGGAGTGTGAGGGACGCGTGCTGGCAACGCTTGCCAAAGATGAGACCTTGGTAGATTTCGACTTCCGCCGGACGATCTTCCTGGATACCGAGACAAACGGGCTGGCGGGTGGGACGGGGACCTACGCGTTCCTCGTCGGGGTAGCCTACTGGGACGGGGAGCACTTCCAGGTACAGCAGTTTTTTATGCACCATCCCAGCGAGGAGAGGGCCCTGCTTGCGTGCCTGTCGCCGCTGCTCGAGCGCTTCGACAGCTTCGTCACCTTCAACGGCAAATCCTTCGACCTGCCAATCCTGGAGACTCGGTATATCCTCGCGCGGCAGCCGCGCCGGCTCAAGGCGCGCCCACACCTTGACCTGCTCCACCCCGCACGACGCCTCTGGAAGCTGCGTCTCGACTCTTGCTCGCTCGGATCGTTAGAGCAAAGGATCCTGGGTGCGCAGCGTGATGAGGTGGACGTGCCTGGTTACCTGATCCCTCATCTCTACAATACCTTCCTGCGGGACGGGAACGTGCACCCGCTCAAGGGCGTTTTCTACCACAATCACCAGGACTTGCTCGCCCTGGCTGCCCTGGCCGTCCACATGTCCCGCCTCTGTGAGGACCCCGAGCGCCACGCGGCACCGCATGGACAGGACCTCTACTCTCTCGCCCGTCTGTATGAGGAGACGGGGCAGCTAGCCAAGGCGGAGCAGTGCTATCGCCGCTCCCTCACTGCACCGGTCCCGCCAAGCCTCCGCCGCGATGGCATACGGCGTCTCTCCTTCCTACTCAAACGGCAGGAACGGTGGGAGGAGGCGACCAAACTCTGGCGCTCCATGATAGGGCAGGGAGAGCTCTACCCCTATGTCGAGCTTGCCAAGTACCACGAGCACCGCAGCCGCAACCTCCCCGCCGCCGAGCGTGCTGTCCTTGCTGCCCTTGAGGCTGACCTCCACCTTACCCCCTCCGATTACGATGATCTCCAATACAGACTGGCACGCGTTCAACGCAAGTTGAAGCGCGAGAGCTAATCATCCTCTATCCGACCTTCACCCATATCTCTTCCCCGTGGAACGCCGCCTCGTACATGCGTAGATGCGGGCCATCACGCGGCTTGAGGCAAATCCCGCTCTTGAGATCGAAACGGTAGGCGTGGAGGGGGCAGATGAGGTAGCCGGGGCGCAGGTCACCTTCGACCAGGTTGGCACTGGCATGCGGGCAGTGCGCAGCGAAGGCGTGTAGCTTGCTCTCGTACAGAGCAAGCACAATAAGCTGCGTGTTGACCTCTACCTGAATCATCTGCCCTTCGGACAGGTCATTCCGCTTAGCAACCTTTATCCAAGAACTCATGATGGGTAGTGTAGAGAAGAAGTAGGCAAAACGTAAAGCGTAAAGCATAAACGCCACACCGAAGACGCAATACGTACTATTCAACATGTAACATGCAACACGCAACACGCAACATGCAACACGCAATGCGGAGAAGACTCATGAAACCGGAACTCCTGATCTTTCATCTAAACGGCGCTGTCATCGATGTCAGCCATAGCGTTGATACCGCAGTGCGCCGCACGGTGCAGAGCTACCTGGCCTACTTCCTCGGCATCAGTGGCTCTGGCGCGCTCGTCAGCGAGGAGGATGTGGAGTGGTTCCGAGTGGTGGCGGGGTTGGAGAACCCGTGGGAGCTGGCGACCGGCATGCTCCGCTATGTGCTCTCGCTCTTGCCCAAGCCCCTTCGCAAGGGGAGCCCGCCCACTAACCCGGGCGAGGCAGTGGCGGTTCTGAAAAAGCGGCGGGGGCCTGTCGAGGATCTCTCCCTTGCCGACGTGCGGGAGAAGGCGGATTTTGCTGCGGCAGCGGAGCGTATCCGCGACGCGGGCGGAGGGTTGGAAGGGGTCGCAGAGATGGTTGGCGGCTGGGAACATCCACTCCTGATGGCTGAGGGGGAGGTACAAGAGGGAAACCTTGTTCGCCACCTGTTCCAAGAGATCTATCTGGGCCGGCAGACCTTCGGACGATTAGAAAGGATGCACGCGCGCTTTTACCGAGGTGCAGGCATGATCGAGAACGAGCGATTGCTGCTTGGCCCTGGCACCTTGGAGCGGATACGCGCTCACTATCGGCGGCGGATGGCGGCTGTCACGGAGTGGACGCGCGAGATGGCACAGCTCTCGATGAATCACCTCAAGATCGGTTCCGTCTTCGATGCCCTCATCACCTGGGAGGATCTGGTGGCAGAGGAGGCGCGCCTCCAGCGGCTCGGCGAAGAGAGGCAACTGCGCAAACCCCATCCCTTCGTGCTACTCGACGCTGCAGCGCATCTCGACCCGAATGGTACACGTCCCGCCGTCTACATCGGCAATACGCCCGATGACATGCGCGCGGCACGGGCCGCAGCAGAGACCGATGAGCGACCCTTTCTCGCCTGGGCTATCCTCACCGCGTCGTCCAATCCCCAGCGTCTCAAAGCACGACTCGAGGAGGCCGGTGCGGAGCGGATATTTGACCAACCATCAGAACTAATGGATGCATTATTGGCGTAACTCACAATTGTGATAAAATTCACGAATGATGTGACATTTGTCACATGACAATGCTCATCTCTTTCAGGTAGAGTTGCGGTACCCGCCAGTAGCCTCCCAGTGCAACAGGGGCTGGTGGAACCGGGTTGTTTGTTGCACTCGTCTCGCTGTTTATCGCTTCCATAAGATACTGAGAGACTTTGCAACTGTCAGATTGAACCGCGTTGTCATTTGTGAAAAAAAGGACTTGCTCATTGGTAGGGCCTATGTTATACTCGCCACAGTTCAAGAATATGCCCTCGTTTTCGAGCAACACACGTCCCGCTAACCCCTGTTTGGGATGGTTCTTGTCAAACCCAGCGCTGCAGCCAACAGAAAAGCATCGGGCTCGCTTACGTACACCTTTACGAGCGAGCGCCATTATGTCGTGCCCTTATAGCATGTTGGGATTATTACACGAGCGGTAAGCCAGCTCTCTCTGAAGTATTCTGGTCGAATCATGTCACTAGTATGATAAAGGAGGACAGAGCCTTGTGAATCGCTTACTCACTCCCAAAGTCCTGGGTGCGGTGGCAGTCGTACTGATTGCTATGATCGCCAGCGTCTTTATCGCTCCCGTTCCCCTTCCTGGCATTCAACTTCCGGCTGAACCCGTTGCCCTCGGTCCCATTACCCTCCCCAACACCTTCATCCACACGCTTGTCGCAGATATCATTGTTCTCGGCATCGCCATCGCCGCCACCCGTAATATGTCCTTGGTGCCCGGCGGCCTGCAGAATCTGGCGGAGTGGATGGTCGAGGGCTTCTATAACCTGACGGAAGATGTGTCGGGTGACTATGCCCGGAAATTCTTCCCCTGGGTAATGACCATCTTCTTGCTGGTTCTGGTAGCCAACTGGTTGGAGCTCGTGCCAGGCGTTGACTCGATCGGGTGGCTGGAAAGCCATGAGGGTCTACCCCACTACCCCGTTGTTCAGGTCATTCCTGGTGTACGCTCGATTGTTGAGGGGGAGACCATCGTGCCGGAGTTCGGCGAGGAAGCGGGGGCAGAGGAGGAGGCAGTGGATGAAGTGCATGAGGCGGAGGACCATGCACCGCTGGAGATAGACGGACAGGAATATGCTGTGCTGGTACCCTTCCTCCGTGCCTCGGCCACCGATCTGAACTTCACCTTCGCGCTGGCCCTGATCTCGATGTTCATGGTGCAGGTCTATGGCATCCAGGCGCTGGGCGGGAGCTACTTCACCAAGTTCATCAACTTCAGTGGGCCAATGGACTTCTTCGTCGGTCTGATCGAGCTGATCTCGGAGTTTGCCAAGATTATCTCCTTTGCCTTCCGTCTCTTCGGCAACATCTTCGGCGGTCAGGTGCTGCTGTTCGTCATGGCCTTCCTGGTCCCTTGGCTCTTGCCTGTGCCCTTCTACGCGCTGGAAATCTTCGTGGGGTTCATCCAGGCGTTTGTGTTCGCGATGTTGACCCTGGTCTTCTTTGCCGTCGCGGTGATCCCGCACCACGGCGAGCACCATTAAGGTGTCAGACGTTGGGATGCGCCAACGTTCGATGTCAGAGTAGATGTGATGTGTGTGATGTAAAGCTCAATGACTCAATAAATCTTTACAGGAGGATTCTCTCAAATGGAACTTGGAACCGGTCTGAATAACCTGGGTGCTGGTGTCGCAATCGGCTTTGGCGCGGTCGGTGGCGGTATCGGCATCGGTCTGCTGGTATTGGGTGCGTTGCAGGCGATGGGCCGCAACCCCGAAGCCGCGCCGGAACTCCGCACGAACATGATTCTTGGTATTGCCTTTGCCGAGGCCGTCGCCATCTATGGTCTGGTTGTCGCGCTGATCCTGATGTTCCTGCAGCCAGGTGCTTGAGCCTCAGTAGGATTACGGGTCAACGTTAATTCCCATGACGTTTTTTAAAGGAGGCAAACCGTGGAAGCCCTAGGCATTAACGGACCGTTTCTGCTAGCGCAGATCATCAACTTCCTTGTCATTTTGTGGCTGCTAAGGTTATTGGTGTACGAGCCGATCCTGAACATACTCGAAGAGCGCCGCGAGCGGATTCGCGAGAGCCTTAGCGCGGCCGAAACCGCGCGCGCTGAGGCGGCTGAGCGGACCCAGGAGAACGAGGCCATTATCGCCCAGGCGCGGCGCGAGGCGCAGGAGATCATCCGGCAGGCAGAAGAGAGCGCCCGCCGCCGTGCGGATGAGCTCGTCGCGCGTGCCAGTGAGGAGGCCGAGGCGCGTCGGGAGCGTGTCCTGGAAGAGGCCGAGTACGAGCGACAGCAGGCTATGGCGGAGCTTCGAGCGGAGGTGGCACAGCTCTCGCTTGCTATCGCCCGCAAGACCATCGGGGCCTCACTGGTTGATGAGACAGCACACCGACGCATTGTGGACGAGGTTCTTGCGGAGGTAGGTACCTAGTGAGCAATACGACAGCTACAACCTATGCGGAGGGGCTGATTCAAGCGGCGCTGGGTAAGTGGCTCGATCAGCTGATTGCGGTGCAACGGAATCTGCGGCGGAACCCCGAGGTGGTTGCTACCCTCAATGATCCGAATGCGCTGCCAACGAATCGCGAGAGTGCCATAGGCAGCCTGCTACCCGCGAACACGTCACCCGAGGTGGCGCAATTCGTTCGCCTGCTGGCGCGTCAGGGGGACCTGTCACGGTTGGATGAGGTTATTCGCCGAGTCCGTGCTACTATTCCTGCACTGGATGAGTCTTCCAACGTGTTGGTCACCAGCGCCCATGAGCTATCTGACGAGGAGCAAGAAAGGCTGGAGGCCAAACTGCGCGCCGAGCATGGGCAGGATATCACGATTGCCTACGAGGTGGACCCGGAATTGCTGGGTGGGTTACGCATTCGCGTTGGCGACCGCATCATCGACCATTCCGTTGCCGCACGCCTCGACGCGCTGCGCCAACGACTTACTAGTGCTTAGTGATCAGTGATCAGAGGTTAGTGTAGTAGTCAGTAGTCAGATATCAGAGAGCAGAAATCAGATGGTTGGAAATGGTTAATGATCAGCGATAGGTCTGTTGTATAAGTCACTGATCACTGACCACTGACCACTGTTCACTGCCGTTCAGAAGGAGTAGACCGCATGGCAGTCATGGATGTAACCGACATTGCTGAATTCTTGCGACGACAGATCGAGACGTTTGAGGCACCTGAGGTTGCAGAAGTCAACGTGGGTGAGGTG
>JALZCF010000722.1 GCA_030863245.1 Chloroflexota bacterium | reverse complement strand
CATATCAACCCTGCCGTGACGGTCGGCCTGGCATCGATCGGGGCCTTCCCTTGGTCGCAGGTCCCCGGATACATTATCGCTCAGATTGTAGGTGCGTTTATCGGCGCGGTACTCGTCTGGTTAGCCTACTACCCCCATTGGGAAGAGACCGATGATGAGGGCCTCAAGCTGGCTGTCTTCTCCACCGGTCCGGCAATCCGCAACCTCGGTCTGAACACGGTAACGGAGGCCATCGGCACGGCGATGCTGGTGCTAGGTGTGCTGGCAATCCTGAACATCCAAAACCTGCAACCTGGTTCAGGCTTCGCCGCCGGCCTTGGCCCCTTTCTTGTTGGCGTGCTGGTGTGGAGTATTGGTCTGTCACTCGGTGGTCCGACCGGGTACGCTATCAACCCGGCCCGCGACCTCGGGCCGCGCATCGCGCACGCGATCCTCCCTATCGCTGGCAAAGGAGACTCGGACTGGGGCTACTCTTGGGTACCGATCGTCGGCCCCATCATCGGTGGCATCATCGGTGCTGTCATCTATTGGGCAATGTGGCCAGCCGCTTGAGCAGCAACACTACGACGTACATCTAGAAAGGACAGGCCAGTCATGAAGAAGCTAATCAACGCTCCGGAAGATGTCGTACGCGAGAGCCTGGAAGGGATGGAGCTGGCTCACCCTGACCTGATCAAGGTGAATTACGATCCCAACTTCATATACCGTGCCGATGCACCGGTCCAGGGAAAGGTCGCCCTCATCTCAGGGGGCGGCAGTGGACATGAGCCGATGCACGGTGGCTTCGTCGGCGAGGGCATGCTCGACGCGGCCGCACCCGGCGAGGTCTTCACCTCCCCTACCCCCGATCAGATGCTGGAGGCCGCCAGGATGGTCGACGGCGGTGCGGGAGTCCTCAACATCGTCAAGAACTACACGGGTGATGTGATGAACTTCGAGATGGCCGCCGAGCTGGGCCGCTCGGAAGGCATCCGGGTGCAGAATATCCTGATCGACGATGACGTGGCGGTAAAGGACAGCCTCTACACTGCGGGACGACGCGGCGTGGGTACCACTGTGCTCGCCGAGAAGATCTGCGGTGCCGCCGCAGCGGAAGGCTACGATCTGGACCGGCTGGCCGATCTCTGCCGCAAGGTCAACATCAACGGGCGCAGCATGGGCATGGCACTCACCTCTGGCGTTGTGCCGGCCAAAGGAACACCTACGTTCGACCTGGCCGAGAACGAGATGGAGATCGGCATCGGCATCCACGGCGAGCCGGGACAGGAACGGATGGAGCTCCGTTCCGCGGACGAGATCACCGAGATGCTGGCAATGAATATCATCGAGGACGAAGCCTACACACGCACGGTACGTGAGTGGGATGAAGCGGCAGAGGATTGGAAAGAAGTGGAGATTACCGACCCGCCTTTCCAATCCGGTGACCGGGTTCTTGCCTTTGTCAACAGCATGGGGGGCACCCCCGTCTCCGAGCTGTACATTGTCTACCGCAAATTGCATGAGATCTGTGAGAAGCAGGGCCTCACCATCGTGCGGAACCTCATCGGTGCGTACATTACCTCCCTCGAGATGCAAGGTGCCTCGATCACCCTGCTCAAGATGGATGACGAGATGCTCGAGCTATGGGACGCGCCAGTCCACACGCCGGCCTTACGGTGGGGGAGGTAGCTGGGGGGCGAATCATGGTTACCAGAGAGCAGATCGTCCAATGGTTGCAGGCGTATGCAGACGTCATCGAGCAGAACAAGCAGTACCTGACCCAGCTGGACGCGGCCATTGGCGACGCCGACCATGGTACCAACATGGATCGTGGCTTCAAGAAGGTCATGGCCCAGCTCCCGACCCTTGCCGATAAAGACATCGGTAACATCCTGAAGAGTACGGGTATGGCGCTCATCTCGAGCGTTGGGGGAGCCAGCGGACCGCTCTATGGCACGTTCTTCATGCGCGCAGGGATGGCAGTGGACAAGAAGCATGAATTGACCGGAGAGGACGTCGGCGAGCTGTTGCAGGCCGGTCTCGACGGGGTACGTCAGCGCGGAAGGGCGGAGTTGGGGGATAAGACAATGGTTGATGCCATCGCCCCAGCCGTGGAGGCGTACAAAGGAGCATTGGAAGGCGATGCCGACATCAGCACCGCGCTTGATCAGGCAGCGACTGCTGCCGAGCAAGGGATGACCGACACCATCCCGATGGTCGCTAAAAAGGGCAGAGCCAGCTACCTTGGCGGCCGAAGCGCCGGCCACCAGGATCCCGGAGCTACTTCCTCCTACTTGCTTCTAAGAACCTTAGCCGACGTCGTAACTGGCAAATGAGCCGCCCGACAGCAACTAACCTCTCACGGTTAACAAGATTGGAGACTGGAGATTGCGGATTGCGGATTGCGGATTGCGGAATGGAGAGTGGAATGGCCAACAACGTGTCTTTGATCCCTTTTCCGTTCTCCCCTTTCCCCTTTCCCGTTTCCGTTCTCCAATCTCCAATCTATAGTCTCTAGTCTCTAGTCTCCAAAGAAAGGAGTTCACACGATGGCTGACTACGTAGGTGCAGTAGACCAAGGCACGACCAGCACACGCTTCATGGTCTTCGATCATGGCGGTAACGAGGTTGCAAGACACCAATTGGAGCACGAGCAGATCCTGCCTCGTGCTGCCTGGGTGGAGCACGATCCGGAGGAGGTATGGGAACGCACACGCACTGTGACCCGTGTTGCCATGACCAATGCGGGTATCGAGGCAAAAGATCTTGCCGCTATCGGTGTAACCAACCAGCGCGAGACGACAGTCGTTTGGGACCCGAGGACAGGACGCCCTTATTACAATGCCATCGTCTGGCAGGATACGCGCACCGATAGGATTGCAGCCGCGCTGGATCGAGAGGGCAAAGGCGATGTGATCCGCAGAAAGGCTGGCATTCCGCCCTCTACCTATTTTTCAGGCGGTAAGATTCAATGGATCCTGGAGAATGTGGACGGGGTACGCGAGGCAGCTGCGCGCGGCGAGGCAGTTTTTGGAAACATGGACACATGGGTGATCTGGCGCTTGACGGGTGGTCCCGATGGTGGCGCACACGTAACCGATGTCACCAACGCCAGCCGAACGATGCTCATGAACCTGGAGACGCTGGATTGGGATGACGAGCTTCTCAGTTTCTTCGGCATTCCCCGGCAAATGTTGCCGGAGATTCGGCCCTCCTCCGATCCCAATTTCTACGGAACCACACGACCCAGCGGTCCCCTCCTCGGCGAGATTCCGGTTTGCGGTGACCTCGGCGACCAACAGGCCGCGACGGTAGGTCAGGTATGCTTCACTCCAGGTGAGGCAAAGAATACCTACGGCACCGGTAACTTTATGTTGCTTAACACCGGCACCGAGGTCGTTCCCTCGGAAGCGGGTCTACTCACGACTGTGTGCTACAAGATGGGAAATAACGATGCGGTATACGCCCTAGAAGGCTCTATCGCAGTGACCGGTTCAGCCGTACAGTGGCTGCGTGACCAGCTCGGCATCATCGACAGCGCAGCCGAGGTCGAAGAGTTAGCCAACCGGGTGGAGGACAGTGGCGGCATGTACTTCGTGCCCGCTTTCTCCGGTCTCTTTGCCCCTTACTGGCGTTCGGACGCGCGCGGCGCCATCGTCGGCATGTCACGCTTCAACAGCAAAGGACACCTCGCCCGTGCCACGTTAGAGGCGATCTGCTTCCAGACACGCGATGTCGCCGAGGCAATGGAGCAAGATTCCGGTGTCGAACTGGAAGTCCTTAAGGTAGACGGCGGTGCCACCGCCAACGATACCCTGATGCAGCTTCAGGCCGACATCCTCGGTGTTCCGGTCATGCGCCCCGTCGTCGCAGAAACAACCAGCCTCGGCGCGGCCTACGCCGCAGGACTAGCCGTCGGCTTCTGGGACGACCTCGAATCGACGCGCGAGAATTGGAACATGGACAAGCGCTGGGAACCTCAATGGAGCGAGGAACAGCGCGAGGAAGCCTACCATAACTGGAAAAAGGCCGTCGAACGCACTTACGGCTGGGTCGAGGTAGAATAGGCGAAATAGCGAATGGTCGGGATCTTGATCGTCTCCCACAGCGCAAAACTGGCAGAGGGCGTGCGGGAACTGGTGCAGCAGATGGCACCAGATGTACCAATCGTCGCTGCCGGCGGCACCGAGGACGGGGAGATCGGTACCAGTTTCGATCTGATCTCGGAAGGATTGACACGGGCAGAGCGCGGCGACGGGGTGTTGGTCTTAATGGACCTGGGCTCTGCCGTGATGACGGCGGAGCTAGCACTCGATTTCCTTGATGAGGCCACGCGCGCCCGGGTGAGGCTGAGCAATGCACCCTTGGTCGAGGGTGCTGTGGCAGCCGCGACGATGGCGGCCGGTGGGGCAGAGCTGGCGGCCGTCGCCGCGGCCGCTGACGAGGCGCGCGGGATGCAGAAGATAGCAGGGGGAGAGACAGAGATCCCGGAAGCTATCCCCTCGCCAGCCGAGCAGGAAGGGGAGGAGCGCGAGCTGGAGATCGTGAATCCAGCCGGCTTACACGCGCGCCCGGCGTCCCAGCTTGTCCAGGCGCTCAGCGAGTATCAGGCGGATGTCTCCCTGCGTAATCTGAGCCGCTCCGGCAAGTCAGTCTCAGCGCGGAGTCTCGTCGCTGTTCTAGGGCTGGGCGCACAACAGGGGCATACCGTAGCGGTTAGTGCTAGCGGACCCGACAGTCGTGCCGTCCTCGACAAGGTAGAGGCGCTCATCCGTAGCGGCTTTGGGGAGATGGACGAACAACCGCCACCCCTGCCCGCGCCAAGAGCCAGGCAAGAACCACCACCTTCTACAACAGAGGGCTCGTTGCGCTGTATCCCAGTAGCGCCTGGCATCGGCATTGGGCCGGCCTTCCCTCTACGCCACGAGGAGCTAGAGATACCACAGCATACCATTGATGATCCGATTGCGGAGGTGGCACGGCTGGACGAAGCACTGCTATCGGCACGCCAGGAACTTAGCGTCTTGGAGCAGCAAAGCGCCATGAGCGTCGGGGAGGTAGAGGCCGGGATATTTGCCGCGCAGCGCTTGTTGCTGGACGATCCGATGCTCCTCGATGGTGCGCGCCAACGAATCGAACAGACGCATGAGAATGCCGCAGCCGCGTGGCATGTGGTGACGCAGGCACAGGCGCAAGCCCTACGTGCCGTGGATGACCCACTCATTGCCGCGCGCGCGGCGGATTTGCTGGACGTGGGACGGCGCGTGCTCCGCCAGTTGGTCGAGGCGGACGATCTGCCGGAGGTGCCTACCGGTGTGGTGGTTGTCGCCGAGGAGATGACTCCCTCCCAAACAACCGCTCTTCGTGACGCGGGCGTGGTGGGCATCGCTACAGTGGGCGGCGGGTCTACCTCCCATGCCGCCATTCTAGCCCGCGCGCTCGGCATCCCTGCTGTGGCCGGCTTAGGGAGCACCCTGCAGACGATCCCCCGCCAGACGCCTATCATCCTCGATGGGACGGAGGGAGTCCTCGTGGTGGAGCCTGACGAGGAACTGCTTCACCAGTACCAAACAGAGGCAGAGGCAGGCCGTGTGGAACAAGAGGCGGCGCGAGAAGCCGCACAGGCCCCTGCCCAAACGGCGGATGGCCGGCGAGTGGAGGTAGGGGCGAATGTGGCAAGTGTCGAGGAGGCAGAGGCCGCTGTTGCGAACGGCGCGGAGGGTGTGGGATTGCTTCGCACCGAATTCCTCTACCTGGAACGGCGCGAGTTGCCTTCCGAAGCGGAGCAGGTTGCTGCCCTCCGCGCCATCTTCGCGCCGCTTGGCGATCGTCCCATCATCGTCCGCACGCTTGACGTGGGGGGCGACAAA
>JALZCF010000710.1 GCA_030863245.1 Chloroflexota bacterium | reverse complement strand
TGTTGCATGTTGCATGTTGCGTGGTGCGTGGTGCGTGTCAAGGGGTGCGGCGGCGGCGGAGGAGGGTGGGGAGGAGGGCGAGGAGGGCGATGATGGTCGTGGCGAGGAAGAGGTCGGTGACGACGGTTGTCATGATGCGAGCGACGACGGCGGCGAATTGGGCGGCTGCGTCGGGGTCGCTGAGGTTGGGTGTTTCAGCGGCGGCGAGGAGGGTGTCGTAGCGTTGTAGGGCCCAGGTGACGAGCACGGAGAGGCCGAGGGTCATGCCGAGCAGCCGGGCGACGAGTAGGAGTGAGGCGGCGATCCCCCGCTCTTGTTCCACGACGCTGTCAAGCACGATGGTGGCGATGGCAGTGGTGACGAGGCCCAATCCCAACCCTGCCAGGGCAAGGGGCAGCCGCAAGGATTCGAGTCCCTGGGCCTGGCCCCACTCTGCCATCTGCCATAGGCCCACCGTAGAGATGAGCAAGGCGAGCAGTGATAGCCAACGGGGTGAGATGAGGCGAAGCAGGGGTCCGGCAACGAGTGCGCCGAGCATCATGGTGCCGGCGAAAATCGCGAGCAGCCCGCCACTCGTGGCGATAGCCTCATCAACGGACGTGCTGAGCGCCTGGAGTAGTACGGGAATCTCGACCATCACCGCCATCAGGATGATGCCCGTTAGAAGACTGATGCTGTTGGCGGCAGCGAAGATCCGACCGATCAGGAGCCGAATATCGATCAGCGGCTCCTCAACTCGCTGCTCCCACCAGACGAAGAGTGCGAGCAGAAGAGCAGACAGGGCGAGTAACGGCCAGAACCAGGGAGAGCGCTCCGGTGGCCCGCTCTGGGCAAGCAGCGCGCCACTCTCGGGACTGGCAGGTGCGCCCAAGTAAAGGGCAGTGGTGAAGCCGAGAAGGAAAAGCGTGAAGAGTCCCATGCCCACCAGATCCAGGCGACGTTCCGAGCGGCCGCTCGGCGGTAGGGCCCACGCCACCAGCACCATTCCCAACAAGGCAATCGGCACGTTGACCCAGAAGGCCCATCGCCAGCCCAGCCAGGTGGTGATCCAGGCCCCGTAGGCGGAGCCCGCTACCCATCCCGCCGTGTCCACCGCGGCAATGGTGCCGATGGCGAACGGTCGACGGTGAGGGGCGACGGCATCGCTGACCGCTGCCAGTGCGACTGGGACCATCGCGCCCCCGCCGAGCGCCTGCACGACACGAGCCACCACCATGATCCAGACGTCGGTCGCCAGGGCTGCCCCGACGGAACCTACCATGAAAATAGCGAGGGCGACAAGAAAGACGAGCCGCCGTCCGTACAGATCACTGACCTTGCCCATGACTGGCATCGTCACGACATAGGCGATCAGGTAGCCGTTGACGATCCAGGCAGCATCCGCGAGCCCTCCCGGCAGTGGGATATCGAAGTCATAGACCAACTGTGGCAGGATCGCCGCCATCACCGTTAAATCTAGGGCCGCAACGAAGACGTTGAGCGAGACGGCGATCAGGGCCAGCCAGGTAGCACGGGAGGTTTGGGTAACCTCGGCTGCTTGGGTAAGAATGCTATCTTTCAAGAGACACCTTTTGTGGGATTGCGGAGTGCGGAGTGCGGAATATTGCGGAATGCGGAATGCGGATTGCGGAATGATACGACATCTCTAGTCTCTAGTCTCTAGTCTCTGGTCTCTGGTCTCTGGTCTCTGGTCTTGTTCACGTTCTCTGAATCACTCCCTGGATGGGGGTTCGATGACGGGGGTGTCGTTGAAACCGGAGAAGAGGAAGGTCCAGGTGGCCTCGGGCTCATCGGTTGCGGGCTCTGTAATGACGAGCTTGAGGATGTGATGTTCCTCCTCGTCGATCCACAAGTCAACCGTTACCGTCTCAGGTAGGTCGTCGGCAAAGTCGGTGAGCAGTGCGCCCGGCAGGGTACCGCGTAGATGCACGGTTGGTCTCTCCTCCACCGTCTCATCAGCCAAGCGCTCGAGGTTCTCCATATCAGCCAGAATGGCACCGATACCTGCTTCTCGATCGAACAAACCTGTGACTTCAGCCCGCATATCAGGCGGTGCTTCCTCCCACTTGCCACTAAGGGGATTGGTGAGCCATTGCTCGTCACCGATAGCGATAAAGGCGACCATGGTACTGCCGAAGGGTGTTCTTACACTCGTTTCAGCCTGCATCCGGTCCGGCGCCATCACGTCCCCTTCTGCCTCATCAATGGAAAGGGTACCATCCTCATCTAACTCAATCGTGCGTTCCTCTAGGGCGAGCGCAAAGTGGAAGCTTTCCATCTCATTCCATCCTTCAACAGCTCTCCCTAGCCAATCCTCCGCCGAGGGAGTTGGTGTAGGTACGGGTTCCTCAAGCTCCTCACCGCAGCCTACGAGTGCCAGCAAGAAGAACAGGAGCAAGAATAAAAGCGGTCGTTTCACAAGGCGCTCCAATCCAATCGTTTCTGTCACAGAAGAGGGCAGTTCCCAGTCATGGTTATCAATCCGCACTATTCCTCCTCTTTCCTTCCTCGAATGTGAATCCTATCGTGCTACCGAGGGAGCGCAGGACACGCTGCGCCTCCGTGACGTCTCGGACTGCCTCCGCAGCGGAGAGGATCTCCTCCGCCAGTTTATCGAGCACGTGGAGGGCAGCAGGGGTATCGAAATCCTCCTGGATGACCTCATGAAAGGCCTGGGCAAAGGGCGCCGGATCGACGCCGCGCTCAGAGTCTTGGTTGGATTGCTCACCCAAGACACGCCGCCAGTGAGCCGCCCGCTCTGCCGCACGGACCATCTCAGCAGGATCCCACTCGAAGGCCCTACGGTAGTGGTGCGAGAGGAGATAGGCGCGAATATCGTCAGGGGCGTACTCTTTAAGCAGGTCGCGTACAAAGACCATGTTGCCCAGGCTCTTAGACATCTTCTCCCCGTCCATCCGAACCATCGCGATGTGCATCCAGAAGCGAACGAAGGGATGCTGGGCGGTGTACTTCTCGCTCTGTGCGATCTCAGCCTCATGATGAGGAAAGAGCAGATCTTCGCCCCCACCGTGGATGTCGATCGTCGGTCCCAGGTAACGCATGCTCATAGCAGAGCATTCTATGTGCCAACCAGGGCGACCCGGCCCCCACGGGCTATCCCAAGTCGGCTCCCCTGGCTTGGCAGCCTGCCACAGGACAAAGTCGAGTGGGTCCTCTTTGTTCGGATCATCGGGATAGTTGCCGCGCTCGTTCGCCGTGGCGAGCATGGTGTCATAGTCGTAGCCGCTTAGCTTGCCAAACTCGGGATCCGCATGGACCCGGTAGTACACACTGCCATTGCGCTCGTAGGCAAACCCTTTCGCCAGCAGATCCTGTGCGATCCGGATCATCATCTCTGTCTCCTGCGTCGCGCGAGGGAAAACATCGGGTGGTCGGACATTGAGGGCTGCCATATCTTGGAGAAAGCGCTGTGTCTCCCGGTCCCCCAGCTCCTTCCAGTCAATACCTTCCTTCTCTGCTTGCCGTAGGATATCATCGTCAATATCGGTCACATTCTGTACGTAACGGACGGTGTATCCCCTGGACTCCAAGTAGCGGATCAGAGCGTCAAAGAGGACGTAGGTGAAGGCATGCCCCAGATGTGTAGTGTCGTAGGGGGTTACCCCACACACATAGATCGTCACAACATTACCCAACGACTCAAAAGATTCGACCTGCCGAGTTAGGGAGTTATAAAGTTTCATACGCTCAAGCCTTAATGGTTATTGACGAACCAGTTTGGTAAAGGGAAGTTGCTCCCGTGGGAGCTGTGGGAGTTGTGGGAGTTGATGGCATGACCGCTGACGCTTGTTAGATCGCATTAGATATGATATGGAAGATCCAGATTGCGGGATGGCGCGTGGCTGCTAGAAACGGGGCAATTGTAGCAGTGGGTGCATTAATTGCTAATTGGCAGAGAAGTGACGGAGGATTGTCAGTAAGGGGAACAGCTTCTATAATGGGCGGGAGGTCTTCTTTACGACTTCTTCTTTACGATTTCCACCGAAATGGGAAAGGAGACGGGCATGGCCACTCTGGCCCACGCCAGTGCAGAGTTTGTGGACGCTTTACGCCGAGGGTTGGAAGCATACGACGCTGGTGATGTAGAGCGGGCATCCACGATTTTCGACGAAGCGCTAGAGATTGAACCAGACAATGTTTGGGGCTTGCTCTGGAAGGGAGCCACTGCACCGACGCCTGAAGAAAGCAAGCTGTGGTTGGAGCAGGCAATCGCCATCGAGCCGGATAACGAGCACGCGCAAGCGGGCCTACAATGGGCAGAGGGGGCGATGGCTGCCACCGAGGCCCCTACCGTAGAGGAGGAAGCCGTAGCGCGGCTCGAGACAGGGGAAGAACAGGCAGTCCAAGAGCGTGCTACTGAAGGGCTTGAGGACGTGCAGGAAGAGGCAGATGCGCAGGCGGCCGAGGTGGCCAAAGCTATCTCGGAGAGTCGCGAGCGTGTTCCGGAAGTGATGGACAGTGCAGAGGAGAGGAGTGAGGAGCAGTTCGAGGCTACTGCCGATACGCTTCCTGATTGGTTGGCCAGCGAAGAGGCAAGAGCCGAAGCTGAGCCCCAGGTAGAAAGCACTGAGGCTGGCACGGATGAACTGCCCGATTGGCTCCGTGAAGAGGAGGGCGTCGATGTCGTGGAGGCGGAAGCCGAAGCCGAGGTCGTCAGCGACTTAGAGATGGAGGAGTCGGTAGGGGTCGAGGAATCTGCAGAAGAGGAGGATGACCTACCTGACTGGCTTGGTGAGGAGGATAGTACGGTCGCCGAAGCAGAGCGTGAAGAGCTGCCTGACTGGCTTCAGGATGAAACGGCAGGGACTGAAGAAGCAGAGACTGACGAGCTACCTGACTGGCTCAAAGAGGAGAGCATGGTCGAGGAAGAGGGCGGCGAACTGGCTGACTGGCTCAGTGGGGTCGGCGAGCCTACTGAGCCGGAGGATGTTGAAGAATTGCCCGAGTGGCTCAAAGGCCTTGACGAGGATGTCGTGGAGGAAGAAGGTAACGACGAGTTGCCTGACTGGCTTCGCAATGAAGAGGAAGCCACCGTCGCCGAAGCGGAGCGTGAAGACCTGCCCGATTGGCTCCGTGATGAAAGTGCGGTGATGGAAGAGGGGGAGGTTGACTTGCCGGACTGGCTCAAAGAGGAGAGCGATAGCGCAACCACTGAGGTAGACGCAGATGCGCTTCCCGATTGGCTAAAGGATGATGAGGAAGAGTTCAACCTGCAGCAGTCTGAGGGAGTACTGATCACATCAGATGAGGTGTCAGAGGCGTACCAGAACGGTTTGCTGGCCTATGAAGAGGACCGGCTCCAGGATGCTATTACAGCTTTCCAGCGTGTTATCCAGTTGGCTCCCGAACATGTCGAGGCGCATAACTACCTCGGCAGCGTCTACTTCCTTGCTCAGCAGCCCGATGAGGCTGTTACAACACTGCGCCGCGCCTTAGAGTTGGACCCTTCCTACACCGAGAGCTACCTGAACCTGGGTCTCGTCTACAAGGAGACGGGTAAGACGCGCGATGCCGTCGATATGTTCCGTCGCTATCTCGATATGGCGCCGGCCGATGATAGTACGGCGGAGTATGTGGAAGAGCTTATTGGAGAGTTGGAGAGCAGCTGAGGGCTCGGGGAGCGGGGTTCGTGGAGCGGAGAGCGGAGAGCGGGGAGCGGGGTTCGTGGAGCGGAGAGCGGGGAGCGGAGAGCGGAAGGATGAAGGATGAAGGATGAATGGAACGACAAGCGGTTCATCCTTTAGGAGGGTGACAGGGTGAAAGGGCTGAGGGCTTAGCAGGCTGGACTCAGCGAGGATGGAAGGAGTCGCTCCTGTAAGGGGGCGGCTCTTTGTTTGTCCGTTGACATCTTTGCCCTCTCTCCGATACAATTCAAGTCAGGAAAGTGTTGTGTTTGCGGCCCCCAATGGGGGCGCGATGTTTTTGGGAGGATGGAGTATGATGCGACCCTCGACGATCTATATGGACCATAGTGCGACGACGCGGGTGGATGAGCGGGTGGTGGAGGCGATGGTGCCCTATTTTACGGAGCAATATGGTAACCCGAGCAGTCTGTATTTTCTGGGTCAGAAGGCACACCAGGCTGTCGAGGGGGCGAGGCGGATGGTTGCGGGCATTTTGAACTGTACGCCGCGCGAGGTGATCTTCACTGCTAGTGGCACGGAGAGCGATAATCTGGGAATACGCGGTGTGGCCTTCGCTCGGGAGGAGCAGGGCAAGCATCTTGTTACCACGCCCATCGAGCACTCAGCCGTTCTCGATACGATGAGGCAGTTGGAGCAGGAGTGGGGCTTCGAGGTGACGATCGTGCCGGTGGACGAGTATGGGATGGTCCAGGTGGAGGAGATCGAGCGTGCACTGCGTCCCGACACGACCCTGGTGAGTGTTATGTACGCCAACAACGAGGTTGGCACGGTTCAGCCTATCGAGGAGATCGGCGCGCTGTTGAAGGAGCACCCGGCGCTGTTTCACGTGGACGCCGTGCAGGCAGGTGGGTACCTTCCCTTGGATGTCGAGCGGCTTGGGGTGGATTTGATGGCCTTGAGCGGGCACAAGTTTCATGCGCCTAAGGGTGTGGGCATCATGTATGCGCGACGGGGCGTACCGTACCTCGCGATGCTCACAGGTGGTGGGCAGGAGGCCAGCCGGCGGCCAGGGACACAGAATGTGCCCTACATCGTCGGCATCGCGAAGGCGCTCGAGATCGCGCACACGGAGCGAGAGCGCAAGAATGCGCGCCTTGTGGAGATGCGCGACCGCCTGATCGAAGGGGTTCTTGCTGGGGTGCCGACCGCGAGACTCACGGGGCACCCGGCAGAGCGGTTGCCTGGCCACGCATCCTTTACGATGGGTGAGGGGTTGGAAGCGGACGCGATGCTGCTGGCCCTGGATATGGAAGGTATCGCGGCAAGCAGCGGCAGCGCCTGTAGCAGCGGACGTAACGAGCCGAGCCACGTGCTGACGGCGATGGGCATCCCCTACCGCGAGGCGCTCTCCGCGCTGCGCCTGTCGTTGGGCGACGACAACAGGATGGAAGAGGTGAAGTACGTTGTGGAGAAGTTGCCTGAGGTGATGGAGCGGTTGCGGGCGTTTGCGGCGGTTTGAGGGAAGGTGGGAGTAGGTGGGGGTGGAATGAGTGAGGCGGATGCGGTGGGGCGGAGTGATGGGCCGGTGA
>JALZCF010000709.1 GCA_030863245.1 Chloroflexota bacterium | reverse complement strand
CGCCCAGTAGCCACGTTACCGTAGCCCCACCCAACCAAAGCGGCGATGGGTACAAGGAGGGCAAGCGTTCACGTAAGAGGAAGCCTACAACGCCCAGGATCCACCCTACGAGAGCCGTGATGCCGGTTGCCGCCAACGCCCAAAGGAGGACGTCGGGCCCACCCAGGTTGAGCACAAGCACCAACTCATCAGGATCTACCAGCGTCAGCGGCGCGGCAGCCACCATCCCGACAAAGAGTGCCATCCCTAGCCAGTTCCCGGTTCGCTCAGCCCGTCCCCAGTCGCTCAACGCCATCGCCGCCCAGCCCAGTGCGGGCAACGAGAGCAGAAGCAGGAGTCCCATCCCCCCTAAGCCGAAGGCCACGCCCATCACCAGCAGCAACACCCCTATGGCGAATCCACCTAGTGTGATATTCCAACCGGTAGCCGAAGTACCATGGAGGAGCCGGAGGAGGGAACTATCCACGACCAGACTCGCTGCGAACCCGAGGAGCAACGCCGCCAGCCCATTCAGCACGATATCCAACGGCGAGCCAAAGGCGTGCCAGGCCAACCATGCGTAGGATGCCAGCGGCGCCAACAGTAGCGCAGGGAGCACGCCGCGATAGAGAGGAGCCGCCGGATCCTCTCCGGATGAAATACCCCTTCGACCGCGGTACCCGACCCACCACACAAGCGCGATGAACAGCGACGTGAGAGCGACCTGCAGGATGGCCGCGGCCACAGATGCGCTTACCGGTACCAACCGCAGCGGCACCATGAACAGGAAAAAGAGTGCGCCCCAGGCCCATGTTTGAAAGATGGCACGAAAGCGAGAGCGAGGCCAGCGCCATGCCAGCGGTACAAGGGGTAACGCCAGCAACAGGGACTGTCCTACGGCAACAAACAGCCAGAGCCAGGCTGGCCACCCCATGCCAACAATGATGAACAGTTCACTTGCGGCCCAGGTAACAACGTATCCTCCCGCAGCCACCCCCACTATCCAGCCGAAGAGGAGCATCATGACGAAGCAGCCGGCCACGTCGAAGTTGGAGTGCGGAGTGCGGAGCGCGGAATGCGGATTGGAGACTAGAGACTGGAGAGTGGAGAGTGGAGCATCATTGGACGTAGTTTCCCCTTTCCCCTTTCCCCTTTCCATTCTCCCTTTCCCCCTACCATTATCAATAATAGATCGTCAACGTCCGATGATGGGGCTTTAGCTCTTGTTGCTGCGCCTCGCCCTCGTTCCAGAGAATCCAGTCAAGCTCGAGGGCGCTGATTTGGATATCTCGTGCAGCGAGGGCGTCGCGCAGCAGCTCGACGGCGTGGATGGAAGCGGCGCGGATCTCGATCTCGAGGTCGGAGCCGCTGGGCAGTTCCCGACAGAGGTCGACGATGCTTGCGAGCCGAGTGTTGTACTCGAGAATGCCTTCTCCCCGCAACAACTGGGGCACACGGTAGTCGGCGAACATGGTAAGCTGATCGATGTCGTCGAAACGCCCCAGTCCCTGGCCGTCGAAGGAACCCCATAGATCTCCCGCAAGGATCTGAGCGCGCTTATAGAGGTAGATGGGCCATCCCTGATAGATCGCATGGTCGCGGAAGCCGGGGAACTCGGCTGTGGCGAGGGCGACAAGATCGGATGCAGAATGGTCCGCTGCCCGAATGAGGTTAGCCGCTTGGCCCTGCCACCGTGCGGAGAGGACGGCACCGACCTCCCGCAGTAGCGCCACACGTTGTCCTAGCAGGGGAATATCATCGCTCCCTCCGAGCATCGTCCGTACGTCTGCCTCGCTCGCGCTTGCCAGGCGGGCGGCGTCAAAGCGCTCTGGCTCGTTCAACATGCTCTGTTTCAACGCGAGCGCCAGCCGGTTGTAATTCCATGAAGGTTCAGGCCAGAAGCAGAAGTTGAGGGCATCGAGCACAAGAAGATAGTGCGCGGTGGCCGGACCCCCATCACGGAAATGGTGCTCCTCATCCCACTCGATGCGCGGCATCTCGCCTGCCGCAACGCGGTCGGCAAAGGCAGCGATGGCATCTTCTTGAACCCGGACATAGCGGGCACGTCGTGCAACGAAGGCAGCACTCTCTCGAACAGCTTGAAGCGGCTTTGCTGGATGCATAGGAACTCAGCTCCCTGCACTTATAAAAAGGGCCGCCACACCATCGCGGCAGCCCTCGCGGTTCGATAGGTCGACGACCCCTCCTACATCTGCCTGACGATCTCCTCGCCGAACTCGCTGGCCCTGACCTGCGTGGCGCCCTCCCTCTGACGGGCCAGATCGTAGGTGACACGGCCTGCCTGGATGGCGCCCTCGACCCCCTGGCGCACCAGCTCCGCCGCCTCATCCCAACCAAGGTGCTCGAGCATCATGACCCCGGAGAGGATGAGCGCGGTGGGGTTCACCTTGTCCTGCCCAGCATACTTCGGAGCAGTCCCATGGACTGCCTCGAAAACGGCAACGGTGTCACCCACATTGCCACCGTGGGCGATGCCGAGGCCACCAACCTGTGCGGCGGCGGCATCGGAGAGATAGTCACCGTTGAGGTTAGGCAGGGCAAGCACGTCGTACTCAGCGGTGCGGGTGAGGAGTTGCTGGAGCATGTTGTCGGCGATGCGGTCCTTGATGACGACCACGCCCTCTGGTACTTTGCCGTCATGCTTCTCCCACAACTCATCCTCACTGATCGTCCTGTCGGGGAACTCCTCGCGCGCCAGCTCGTAGCCCCAATCACGGAAGGCGCCCTCGGTGTACTTCATGATGTTGCCCTTGTGCACGAGCGTCACGCTCTCTTTGCCACGCCGGATGGCGTACTCGATCGCCTGGCGAACCAGCCGTTTCGACTTGCGCTCGGAAATCGGCTTGATGCCGATGCCGACGCTACTGTAGTCCTCCGGCTCCACCGCGCTCATGCCCATCTCACCAACCAGGAAGTCAATCACCTCGCGCGCTTCGGGACTGCCTGCCTGCCACTCGACGCCAGCATACACATCCTCCGTTGCCTCGCGAAAGAGGATCATGTGCATCTGCTCGGGATGCTTCATGGGGCTGGGCAGACCCTCGATATAGTGGACAGGACGCACGTTGGCGTAGAGGTCGAGTCTCTGGCGGATCGCCACGTTCAACGAGCGGAACCCACCGCCAACGGGCGTGGTGAGTGGGCCTTTGATCCCTACATGGTAATGTTCAAAAGCGTCCAGGGTCTCTTGCGGCAGATACTCACCAACCTTCTCGTTGGCCCGCTCACCCGCAAATACCTCGACCCACTCAATCTTCTTCTCCCCGCCGTACGCCTTCTCGACCGCCGCGTCCAGCACACGTCGCATCACCGGCGTCACATCCACGCCGATACCATCACCAAGAATGTAAGGGATGATAGGGCGATTCGGCACCCGCATCTCGCCATTCTCATAGGTGATCCGTTCTCCCTCTGCAGGGGGTATAAAGGTTTTCCACTCCATTGAGGCTGCTCCTCCATTAGAAAAATGGGAGACTGGAGACTGGAGACTAGAGACTGGAGATTGGAACATCATCGGATGTGGTTTCCCCTTTCCCCTTTCCATTCTCCCCTTTCCCCTTTCCCCTTTCGTTCACAATTCTCGAATAACTCCTCTTATGTTGCGCTAGTAGAGGGTAACCGAGGTTGAGGGTTTCGGCAAGAGGGGGTCAGGCTAGCGCCGGCTTGACTGACGTCTCGCCAACCGCTTCTTCAACAACCTCCTCGCTGGCTAGCACGCCCTCTTTCACAAGTACCGTCTTGAGCGAGAGGATGGCCACCTCAAGCATCGAGTCATCCGGCTCACGGGTGGTCAACTTTTGGAGTTTGAGGCTGGGTGTGATAAGCGTGCGTATCACAGCATTGCCGTAATGCTTCGCACTCCAACGTAGAAACTCGTAGGAAATCCCGGCAATGAGCGGAATCAGCGCGATGCGGCTCAACACGCGCCAGAAGAGTGGGGGGCGCCCCAGAAGAACGAAGACGAAGATCGAGATCACCATCACCACGAGCAGGAAGCCTGTGCCGCATCGCGGATGGAGCAGTGAGAAGCGACGGACCTTCTCCGGAGTGAGCTCCTCCCCCGCCTCGTAGGCATGGATCGTCTTGTGCTCGGCACCGTGGTAGGCAAACACCCGCTGTATCTCTTCCAACCGCCCGATCACGAGCAAGTAGGCAAGGAAGAATCCGAGCCGAATGATCCCTTCCACCAGGTTACTTGCGATGCTGAGCCACTGCTCGCCCACGATCACCGTCTCCAACCAACGATCGACCAATCCCGTGAGAAACAAGGGCGCCACAAAGAAGAGTCCGATCGCCATTGCCAGAGAAGTCGCTACGGTACCCCAGGCAACCGCACCCTCGAACTTCACCTCTTTCCCTTCCTCGGCTTCCTCCCCCTGCATCGCCACATCCGCCGACCACATCAACGAACGCACCCCTAGGCCCAGGGCGTCCCACAGCAGAGCGAGCCCCCGCACGAAGGGCAACTTGCCCAATCGGCTCGTGTAGATCTTCGCTGTCAGAGGTTCGTCGTGTACCTCAATGTGCCCATCTGGGTGGCGCACGGCAACGGCCATATGCTTCGCGCCGCGCATCATCACCCCTTCGATGACGGCCTGGCCGCCATAGTTAAAATCCTTCTGGCTCATGTTGTACCTATTGATGTGAAGTGCTGTTGCATGTCGTATGTTGCATGTTGCATGTTGCATATCGCGTATTGGATGTTAGGGATTGGGTGGTGGGTATGTTGTTTGGGTTTTGGGCTTTAGGTTTTACGAGTTTGGCTTTGTGTGCTTGGCTCAGTCGGTGTGAAGAGGAGTGTAACCACCCAGAGACAGCTGTCAAAGGTGGGGCGAGAGTGGGAGCCACGGGCGATCAGCTGTCCCGACGCGGCCGGCGCGGTACCTCATGGCAGCGGCGGCAACGGGCTTCGTAGCTCTCTCGTCCCCCTACGAGCACGACCGGATCGTCCCAATTGGCGGGGCGACCATCGATGAGCCGCTGGGTGCGGCTAGCTGGTTCCGCACACACCACGCAAATGGC
Organism: Chloroflexota bacterium; assembly: GCA_030863245.1. Lineage (GTDB taxonomy): Bacteria > Chloroflexota > Anaerolineae > Ardenticatenales > Ardenticatenaceae > JALZCF01. Next base: position 7,478 of record JALZCF010000709.1, on the reverse strand, counting down.
GTTCAGCTTGATCACCTCTTCCGCCTGCGTCATGATCAAAGGCATGGGACCAAAGGGCTCGCCACGGAAATCCTGATCGAGACCGGCAGCGATGATCCGATGGCCTATACCGGCCAATTCATTCAACACCTCCGCGATCTCCCAATCGAAGAATTGCACCTCATCAACCGCCACCACTGCTGTGTCGTCGCGGAGATGCTCGTAAATCTCGCGCGCTGCAGCGATCGGGATCGCCTTGAACTCCAGCCCGTTATGGCTTGCGACTGCCATCTCATGGTAGCGAGTGTCGATCACTGGTTTGAACACTTGCACGGGCTGACGCGCGATCTCCGCCCGGCGTACCCGGCGGATCAACTCCTCCGTCTTCCCACTGAACATGGAACCACAGATCACTTCGATCCAGCCACTGTCATGATGTCGTTGGCTCATCCCAAATGCGTCCTCCGCCCTCTACTGTTGTTATCCTGTGAATCGAACCCGCATGATAACGACGGAACGCACTTTTGACGAATAGCGAAACGGTGAACAGCAGAGGAGAAACAAAAAAGGTAGGAGCATGAACGCTCCTACCTTATTAACGCAACACTCGCCCTTAGTCTTCGTCCCCGACGATCGTCTCGATGAGTGGCTTGCGCTTCGTCTTCTCCGGCTTCGGAGCAGTACGCAAGTCGCGCCCTGCCTCCAGCCGCTTCATGAAGCGGTCCACTTGACCAGCGGTGTCGACGATGCGCTGCTCGCCCGTGTAGAACGGGTGACAATTGCTGCAGATGTCCGTGCGGATTTCGGGCTGCGTCGCACCCGTGTGGAACGTGTTACCACACGCACAAACTACCAACGCATTCGGGTAGTACTCGGGATGAATATCCGCCTTTGCCATCTTAGGCCTCCGCTTCAAAAGGGAAGACGCTCACACGCTTCTTCCGGCCACGCCCGTTCTCGTATTGTACAATACCGTCGATCTTGCTGAAGAGCGTGTAGTCACTGCCGACTCCAACATTCGTGCCCGCGTGGATCTTGGTGCCGACCTGGCGTACCAGAATGGAGCCAGCCGATACCGTCTGGCCAGCATAGACCTTCACGCCACGGCGCTGGGCATTTGAATCACGACCGTTCTTGCTCGAACCGCCACCTTTTTTGTGTGCCATGATGCTCCTCCGGCTCTCTACAGAGCTACTTCCTCATTTACAATCTCTGCGTTTTCTTCGGTGGTGATAGACTCAACACGCACTCGCGTGAGTGGCTGGCGATGCCCCTTCTTCACGCGATAGCGGTTTTTGCTCTTGTAGCGGAACACGATCTTCTTCTTGTCGCGTCCCTGCTCAAGGATCTTCGCACTTACCATCACGCCCTCAACCTCCGGGGTACCGATCGTCACGCCGTCCTCACCACCAACAAACAGGACACGACCCAACTCGACAACATCGCCCTCTTCGCCATCAAGTTTCTCGATAGCGAGGACGTCGCCTTCCTCTACTCGATACTGTTTTCCGCCGGTTTCCACGATTGCGTACACGGCTTACCTCCAAAAATCTTCTCCCGACATAGGAATGCACGGGCAAAAACCCGTGCATCACCCCCTCAACGTCGAACAAAATCGATAAACGGCTTGATGGATCTGAGAGCGTACCAGTATAGGCGCCGCCTGGTTCATCGTCAAAAAAGAAACGCCCTCTCACCTGGTGTGAGCGGCGTTTCTGCCGTTCCTGTTGGTTACTGCTCTATATTGTATGAATATTCCGCGAAAAGTCAAAGTTCCCCAAGCAGATATTGTGAACCCGTCAGGCAGCATGGTACACTTGGCCGATCGGAGCGCGTTTTCGGCGGCACTACCATTGCTCGTACAAGGATGTGGCGTGCTGCTCATGCACCCACGCCTTTTACAGAAAGAACATCATTGTCTAGTCAGTGAGGACCGATTATGGAGAAGACAAACCTTTACAATCTCACACCGGACGAGATGGAAGCGTTTGTTGTCTCGTTGGGGCAACCACCTTTCCGCGCGCAGCAGTTGTGGAATTGGCTGTACAGGCAGCTTGCAACCTCCTTCGATGAGATGAGTAATCTGCCAAAACCCTTTCGAGAGACCTTGAAGGGGCAAGCGACGCTTGGTACTTTGCAGGAAGTTGCCGAGATCCAATCGAGTGATGGTCACACGCAGAAGTGGCTGCTGGAGCTACCCGACCAGGAAAAGATCGAGGCAGTATTGATGGAGTATGATGTACGCAACACCGCGTGCATCTCGGTACAGGTTGGTTGCGCGTACGCATGTGCATTCTGTGCGACGGGACGGATGGGGCTCGTTCGCAATCTGAAGGCAGGCGAGGTAGTCAGTCAGGTCGTCCACGTCGAGCGCGAGTTACGCCAGGAGGGGCCATTCCAGGGGGATCACGCGCTCACCAACATTGTCTTTATGGGAATGGGCGAGCCGCTCGCGAACTATAATGAGATGATAAAGGCTATCCGTATCCTGAACGATCCGGATGGTCTAAACATCGGTGCACGGCGCATGACACTAAGCACGGTGGGACTCGTACCCGCGATCCGCCGCCTGGCCGAGGAGCCTATCCAGGTGAACCTCGCCGTCTCGCTTCACTCCCCCATCAACGAGATCCGTTCCGAGTTGATCCCGATCAATCGCCAGTATCCTGTTGAAGTATTGATGGAAGCAGTCACGGAGTACATCGAAGAGACGGGGCGACGCGTGACCTTCGAGTACTCCATGATCAACGAGGTGAACGACACACCAGAGCAGGCACACGCACTAGGTCAGATGCTCCAGGGGATGTTGGTTCACGTAAACATGATCCCCCTCAATCCCGTTCCTGGCTCCCCCTGGCCTGCTAGCGACCCGGACCGCATCGAACGCTTTGCCCAGATTTTGCGTTCCTACGGTGTTCCGGCGACAGTACGCATGCGACGTGGGATTGATGTTGCGGCCGGTTGTGGCCAGCTCTACGCCGCCGTCGAGGGGCGTGGGCGCTCGATCGTTCCTATCACGGCGTATCCAAGCAAGGAGTCGGTAGATGTCGTTGTAGCAGAGCGCGCTGTATGACTTACCTGCAAGCGAGACGCCTAGACAACCCTTGTGCGCTCTACTATAATTTCACTTGTTACCATTCTGAGGCACTGCTGTGACAATCCAGATTATTCCATCCATTCTCGCTGCCGATTTCGCCAATCTAGAAGCGGCAGTCGATGATGCGGAAGCTGGTGGCGCGAAGGCGGTCCAGATCGACGTCATGGATGGACATTTCGTTCCCAACCTGACCATCGGTCCACCCGTCGTCGCTGCGCTTCGCGAGGTGACGGAGTTGATACTTGATGTCCATCTGATGATCGAGAATCCCGATGATTTTATTGATGATTTCGCGCGGGCCGGTGCAGATATTCTGACTGTTCACGTCGAAGCCTGTACACATCTTCACCAAGTCATCCAGCACATCAAAGAGGCTGGCATGAAAGCGGGTGTGGCACTGAACCCTGCGACACCGCTCGTTGCTCTAGAAGAGATTCTATCAGATGTCGACCTAGCGCTCGTCATGACAGTCAATCCCGGCTTTGGAGGCCAGGCGTTTATCTACCCGATGCTGTCTAAGATCCGTCGGCTAAGTGAGATGCTTGAACAACGGGGTCTGGAGCACGTGATAGTGGAAGTGGACGGAGGGGTCGGTGAGGAGAATGCCTCCTTGCTCGGCGAAGCGGGCGCTAGCTGGCTTGTGACCGGATCCGCCGTCTACCAGGCAGAGCGAAGCGTGGCCGAACAAATCAAACGGCTATGGACTCTCGCGGAGGAGGGTTACCAGAAAAGACAAAAAGACCGCGCTCCCTCTTGAACAGGAGCACGGTCTTCTGTACAACCATCTCGATATCAGCTAGACAAGCTAGGATGTTTTGTACAACGTACGAGCACAGCGCGTGCACAGCTTCATGCGCACCGTCTTGCCATCCGGTTTGGTTACAAGGAATTTCTGGATGTTCGGCTTGAACTGACGCTTGGTTTTCACTTGTGAGTGACTCACATTGTGGCCAAAGCCCGGTCCCTTGCCGCACCGTTCACACTTCGCCATCGGTATCACCCCTTCAGGTTCATTTATAGTGTACAGGTGGTACATGCAAAATAAAATCGCGCTTCGTGGGCGCGATAAGTTGCTATAAGTGAGCTATACTATACCATATCATAACCCTTACGGCAAACTTTACCCACGTTGTGGATGGACACATAATGCGTTGAACATTCTATGGGATCAACGCTTCGATGCACTAGAGGAGGTTCCTGTGTCAGAAGAGCAAAATAGTGTACCCGGACAGGAAGCGTCTAGCAGAGCAGAGACGATACGCACCAAGATTGAAGCGATCGATGGCGAGACGCTGGTCGAAATGTTTGAGGGCGCAGCCGGGTGGTTAGAGCATCACGTTCCCCATATCAACGCGCTTAACGTTTTTCCGGTTCCAGACGGTGATACGGGTACCAACATGATGCTCACCGTACAGAGTGCGGTAAAGGAAGTGCGAAAGCTGACGGCGCAGGAACGAGAGGCCGTCGCGGCCGTCGCGAGCAAGATGGCGCGTGGTGCACTCATGGGCGCGCGGGGCAACTCGGGGGTCATTCTCTCCCAAATCTTGCGGGGTTTTGCCACGGCTCTCGAGGAGAAAGAGCGTGCGACCGTACCTGACTTGGTAAAGGCGTTGGAGCAGGCTACCGAGGCAGGCTACAAAGCGGTCATGAAGCCGGTGGAGGGCACGATCCTGACTGTGATCCGTGAAGCGGCTACCGCTGCTCGTACATTTGCCAAGAATGGCCACGATGGCAACGTACTCGAACTGTTCGAGCGGGTTGTGAAGGCAGCAAGAGAAGCGGAATTGCGCACGCCGGAGCTGCTACCAGTCCTGAAGGAGGCAGGCGTCACCGACAGCGGTGGTCATGGTCTGTGGATCTTTTTGGACGGGGCGTGGCGCCGGCTGAAGGGCGAAGAGATCGAGGCCACCCACGATGTCGATAGCGCAGAGATCGAGGAGATGATATCAACCGTTGGCCATCCGCAGCCAGGTGAGGCCCTGGCGGGAGAGTGGGGTTACGACATCCAGTATCTCATCAAGGCACGCCCGGGCAACCCCCTCGACGTAAACGCGATCCGGGAACATATCAGCCGCATTGGTGAGTGTCCGCTTGTAGTGGGGGACGAGCAGCTGGTCAAAGTCCATGTCCACTGTCCCAATCCCGGCCCGCCCATTGAGTATGGCGCCAATCAGGGGAGCATTTCCGATGTGGTGGTCGAAGACATGGACGCGCAAGCGGAGGAGTTCCTGCAGGAGACACAGGAAGAGCAGCCAGCGCCCAAGACACCCACCAAAAGTACGGAAGAAGTCGCCGGTATCGGGATTGTCGCAGTGGCACCTGGCGAGGGGCTCGCAGAGGTTTTCCGGAGCCTTGGCGTGAGCCGGGTGGTAAGTGGTGGACAGACAATGAACCCCAGCACGCAGGATCTGCTGGACGCAGCCGAAGCGGTAAAAGCCGATACCGTGATTATCCTACCCAACAACAAGAACGTGATCATGGCCGCCAGCCAGGTGCCCGAGCTAGCTCCCAAGAACGTACACGTTCTACCGACTAGGACCGTCCCGCAGGGAATCGCTGCTGTGATGAGCTTCAATTACGCAGGCGACCTGGAAGACAATCTTGCCGCCATGCTGGAGGCCATCGAGCATGTTCAGACGGGAGAGGTGACAACCGCTGTCCGTACGACTACCATCAATGATGTATCTGTTCAGGAAGGCGACATCATTGGCATGCTGAACGGACAACTCGTCATTGCCGATGAAGAGCTGGAAGCAGTCGTCCGTGCCCTGCTAGAGCGGATCGATCTCGACGAGTACGAGATTACGACCTTCTACTATGGACAGAATATCTCGGTCGAGGAGGCACAAAACATCATCGATTCCTTGGCTGAGGAGTATAGCATGCTGGAGATGGAGCTGATCCCGGGCGGGCAGCCGCACTACCACTTCATCTTCTCCGTTGAGTGACCAACCACCTATTCAAGCAGGTACTTTTTTAAAGAGCGAAGCTCTATGGCAACCAAACCCATCATCGTTACCGATAGCACATCTGACCTGACACCCGAGGAGATCGAGAGATACGGGATCCGTGTCGTCCCGCTAAACGTCCACTTCGGCTCCAAGGTGTACCAAGACACTCCCGCCTCGCGTACCGAGTTCTTCGATATGCTAGCCGATTCGCCGGTGCGACCGTCGACCTCAGCCCCGTCCCTCGCGAGCTTTCAAGAGATTTACCGGGACGCGTGTCCAGAAGCTGGTGCCGATATCATATCGATCCACATCAGTGGAAAGCTAAGTGAGACCGTACGGCGTGCCCGGCAGGCTGCCGAGCGGATGCTTGGGAGATGCCATGTCCATGTAGTGGATAGCGAGGTAACCAGCGTGGGGCTGGGTATTCTGGCGAAGCACGCGGCGCAGATGTCCCAGGAAGGGGCATCAGCCGAGGAGATCATTCGTACGCTACGCGGCATGATCGATCATATCTACGTCGTTTTCTTCGTAGAGTCGCTCGATTTTCTAGAACAGGGCGGACGCATCGGCAAGGCGCAGGCACTCCTCGGCACCATGCTCAACATCAAACCAATGTTGATTCTGGAAGAGGGCGAGATCGAGCCGCTGGAGAAAGTGCGTACTCGCGCCCGCGCGCTGGACAAACTCGCCGAATTTGTCTCCGAATTTGGCTACATCGAGTCGCTTACTATCATGCACCATCAAGCCTCGCCAGAGGAGATTCAAGGGATGATCGAGCGGATCGAAAACGTGCGCGGCCCCGATATTCCGATCTATGTAGCCCAGTACGGACCGGTCCTGGCGGCACATATTGGCCCCGATGCCCTCGGCCTTGTAGTATATGAGGGACTTCGTGACGATCCGTGGGAATGGTAGGGCTCGATTGGTTCACCCTAAATAACTGAGTCGAGCACAAGAAGCTACGCTCGTTTCAGGTGTTGCGTAGTGGGTAGTGCGTGAACTGCAGGTGAGGCGGGTGAGCGTGGCAACCACAAGGGTAGTTCACGTAATAGGTATTTCACAGTTCGGCTCCGTAGCACGACACAAGTTGCCAGAACTACTTATGGGCGATTTACATGCAAGGGTTATACGAGAAACTGATAAAGATTTTACGGCTAGAACAGAGCCGCAATTGGGACGATTCGGCAGTTATCGGAGGGTTGGAAGGATTTTTAGCATTCTGGTTGTCGGAAGCACGTGCCAAGGCCTCGACTGCAGGGGAGCGCCATAAGGTCGAGGAAGTATCAGAGCGCCTTCAAGAGTATAGCACCCTGACACCTGGGCAGCGCCAGAAGCGAGCACACTTCGTCATCGAACGCCTAGGGTTCACTCCTCTCTCCGCACCGGGTGCTGAAGAGGGATCGCCTGCGCAAGCGGTATCGAATACTCAGACAGCGCCCGCAGAACACCAG
>JALZCF010000707.1 GCA_030863245.1 Chloroflexota bacterium | reverse complement strand
TTGCGAAAGAGGGTGATTATATCGGTGCTGCCCGCCAGCGTGAGCTGCGCGAGAAGGGGTTGGAGCGCAAGCTCGTCATGCTCAAGCTCATGGAGCGTGGCATCGCGCGTGAAGGCTACAAGGTGCTAGATGGAGAGGGCAACGTCATCGGCGAGGTCACCAGCGGATCGATGGCCCCCCACCTCGGCTACCCCATCGCCCAGGCCTACGTCGACGCCGACCATGCCAAAGTCGGCACCACCCTCAACATCGACGTCCGCGGCCGCCACGTGCTGGCCGAAGTCGTCAAGCGCCCCTTCTACAAGCGCGAAAGGTAAACCGCAAAACCCACCACCCACCATGCAACATGCAACACGCAACACACTCGACTCATTAAATTCCCCTCTCTCAAGGAGTGCATCTTATGGCTAACGTACCATCCGATCTGAAGTACACTGAAGAGCATGAGTGGGCGAGACGCGAGGGAGACCTCGTCGTCGTTGGTATCACCGATTATGCACAGGACACATTAGGCGATGTTGTCTACGTCGAGTTCAGCACAGTGGGTGAGCGAGTTGAAGCAGGCGAACCCTTTGGCGTTGTGGAATCGGTGAAGGCTGCCAGTGACCTCTATGCTCCCGTTAGTGGAGAGGTTGCGGAGGTGAATGAGACGCTCTTCGACGCGCCGGAGTTAATCAACAGCGATCCTTATGGAGAAGCCTGGTTGATAAAGATCCGCTCGGGAGAGGGCAGCGACTGGGATGATCTCCTCGACGCCGAAGCCTACAAAGCACTGCTTGATTGAGTATACTCACAATCGAACAGGTGATGTAACGACTCAGCGCATTAGGTGCCCGGCACTTCAAGAGCGCATGCTCGGGCGGTTATCTCTCGATAAAGTGCCGGGCACCTGAGCAGTAACTAGGTGACGCACAATCAATGGAGATGATTTTATGAAGTATACTCCCCACACGGATGAAGATCGCCGTGAGATGCTGGCGGCGATTGGTGTAGAGGCGATAGACGAGTTATTCCACGATGTGCCTGCACAGCATCGCTTCCCTGAGTTGGCTCTGCCAGCGGGCATGAGCGAGATAGAGGCGCGTCGCTACTTTGAACAGATGGCTGCCAGAAACGCTACACTCTCTGACCATCCCTGTTTCCTTGGCGCGGGTGCTTACTATCATTACACCCCGGCCGTGGTGCCGCACCTGCTTTTCCGTGGCGAGATTTACACGGCTTACACACCTTACCAGCCAGAGGTCGCGCAGGGCACACTCCAGATTATCTATGAATTTCAGACAATGATGGCCGAGCTGACGGGAATGGAAGTTGCCAATGCTTCGATGTATGACGGCTCGACCGCCCTGGCGGAGGCAGCGCTCATGGCGGTGCGTGTGAGCCGGGGGCGGCGCAACAAGCTCGTCATCTCTAAAGGTGTCCATCCCGAATATCGTCACGTGTTGGCGACCTACAATCATGGGCTTGATGTCGAAGAAGTGTACCTCGATGTGGACTCTGAAAGTGGAGTCACTCCACTCGCTTCGATTCGTGAGCTGGTAGATAAGAACACTGCCGCCGTGATTATCCAGTACCCGAACTTCTTCGGGGCGATCGAGGAGGTGCAGGCAGTGGGCGAGATTGCCCATGAAGCAGGGGCATTACTTTGTGTGAGTGCCGATCCCGTCGCCATCGCGCTGCTGAAATCGCCGGGCGAACTGGGTGCGGACATCGTGACGGGCGAGGGGCAATCCCTTGGAATCCCCGTCTGGTTCGGGGGCCCCTACGTAGGGTTCTTTGCCACCCTTGAGAAGCACGTTCGGCAGATGCCAGGTCGCGTCTGCGGGCGTACGGTAGACACGGAGGGACGGACCGGCTACGTTCTTACGCTCCAGGCGCGTGAGCAGCACATCCGTCGAGAGAAGGCAACTTCAAACATCTGTACCAACGAGGCGTTGGTTGCCACAGCCGTTACCATGTACCTCTCGGCGGTTGGAAAGGGTGGTCTCCAGGAGGTTGCAAATCTCTGTTACCAACGGAGTCACTATCTCGCCAACGAACTCTCCAAACTGGAGGGCTACGACCTTCTCTTCTCCGCACCCTTTTTCCGTGAATTCGCCATCCGCACGCCTGTCCCGGCATCCGAATTGAACCGGCGGCTTTGGGAGGAGCACGGCATCATCGGCGGCTACGATCTCAGCCGCGACTTCCCCAACCTCCGTAACGCCTGGCTCCTCACCACAACAGAGATGAACGCGCGAGAGGAAATCGATCAGTTCGTGGACGCGTTGCGAGAAATGAATCTGTAAACTATTGCATGTTGCAACATGCAACAACATCACCTTCAGTTCACCACCTAAGGTAACCCTCATGGATCGAAAGCTACTGATGATTCCCGGCCCTATCGAATTCGAGGCGGATGTGCTGAACGCGATGGGGTGGAAGACGGAGAGCCATGTTGCGCCGGCATTTATCGAGCGTTTTGGACACGTCTTGCAGGCGCTGCGAGAGCTGTTTCGCGCGCCGGATGGGCAGCCCTTCGTCGTCGCGGGGAGTGGTACTTTGGCGATGGAGATGGTGGCAGCAAATCTTGTCGAGACCGGCGATAGTGTGTTGGTGGTCAACACTGGCTACTTCAGCGATCGCTACGTGCGAATGCTCGAACGGTATGGTGCGGTGGTGGAACAGGTGCGCGCCCCGATTGGGGAGGCACCGCCCGTAGAGAAGGTTGCTGGAGCACTTGAGAATGGCTCCTTCAAGATGCTCGTCGCGACGCACGTTGATACATCGACGGGTGTGCGCGTGGATGCGAAGGCGCTAGCAGGATTGGCGCGGGCGCATGGGGTGCTGAGCATCTTCGATGGTGTCTGTGCTACAGCGGGGGAGCGATTCGAGCAGACGGAGTGGGGCGCGGATGTATATCTGACTGCTTCGCAGAAGGCGATTGGTGTGCCACCAGGACTGGCAATTCTTATGGCCAGCCCACCTGCGATTGACGTCTGGGAGTCGCGCCAAGAGCCGGTTCGCTCGCTCTACTTGGATTGGAGCGAGTGGCGACCGATCATGCGCGCCTACGAGGAGGGACGCCCTTCCTACTTCGGCACGCCGCCGGTTAACCTGATCTACGCGCTCGACGTGAGCGTAGGCCACATTCTGGATGAAGGGATGGAAGCGGTCTGGGCACGACACGAGCGCGTCGCTGCCGCCTTCCGCGCTGCCTGGCAGGCACTTGGCCTGAATATGATCCCCGCGTCCTCCGAGATCGCTGCCAACACGATGAGTGCGCTCTACTATCCGGAGGGTGTCGATGCTGGCCTGTTGGGTTATATCAAAGCGCAAGGTGCTATCCTAGCGGGTGGACTACACCCGGAGGTCAAGGCGCGATACTTCCGCGTTGGCCACATGGGACCGGTTGCCCCCAACGATGCGCTTGCGACCATCGGTGCGATTGAGCGGGGCCTGCGAGAAGCAGGCGCGGTGGTGGAGCTCGGTGTAGGCGTGGCAGCGGCACAGCGTGTTCTGGGAGACTAGAGACTGGAGAAGGATGAAAACCACATGAATGAAGGAACCCATGGTTTTGTACCCGAGCCGGGACTGATCTTTGAGCGGAGTGAGCCGGGACGTCAGGGGATCGAGTTTCCTGAGGTGGACGTGCCGGAGACGGAGCTGCCGGAGGCACATCGGCGACATGAGGCACCAAACCTACCGGAGGTCTCCGAGCTGGAGATGGTACGCCACTTCACGCGACTTTCCCAGAAGAATTTCGCGATTGATATAGGCTTTTACCCCCTCGGCTCCTGCACCATGAAGTACAACCCCAAGATCAACGATGCGATTGCCAACCTGCCGGGCTTTCAGGATCTACACCCCCACCAGGATCCATCAACTGTCCAAGGCGCACTTCAATTGATGTGGGAGTTGCAGGAGTGGCTCGGCGAGATGGCGGGGCTACCTGGTGTGACGCTTCAGCCGAGTGCAGGGGCGCATGGGGAGTTGACGGGCGCGCTCATCATTCGTGCGTACCATGAATCACAGGGGCGACCCCGCAAGACGATCCTGGTGCCGGACTCGGCGCACGGCACCAACCCGGCAACGGCGGCAATGGTAGGGTATAACACGAAGGAGATCCCCACCGGCGATGATGGCAACGTTGACCTCGATGCATTACGGGAGGCGATGAGCGAGGATGTAGCAGGCCTCATGATCACCAATCCCTCGACATTAGGCGTCTTCGAGGAGCATATCCTGGAGGTGGCGGAGATCATCCACGGAGAGGGTGGCCTGATCTATATGGATGGCGCGAACATGAATGCGATGGTCGGCATCGCCCGCCCTGGCGACCTCGGCATGGATATTCTTCACTATAACCTGCATAAGACCTTCACCGTGCCGCATGGTGGCGGTGGCCCCGGTGCCGGTGCGACGGCAGTGCGCGAGGAGCTAGCGAGGTTCCTGCCCGTGCCGGTTGTGGCGAAGGCAGAGGATGGAAGCTACTCCTTCGATTATGATCGTCCCCATAGCATCGGCCGCGTGCGTGCCTTCTACGGCAACTTCAACAACATGGTGCGCGGCTTTGTCTACATGCGTGTCCTTGGCCAGGATGGACTGGTCGATATGAGCAAGACTGCGGTGCTCAACGCGAATTACCTCAAGGAGCAACTACGCGGCGTCTACCATCTGCCCTTCGATCGGACGTGCAAGCATGAGGTTATCTTTACCTCCAAGTGGCTTAAAGAGAAGACGAGCCACCTGGAGCATCCTGTCCGCACACTAGATGTGGCAAAGCGGCTCCTGGACTACGGCATCCACGCGCCGACGATCTACTTTCCTCTCACAGTCGATGAATGCATGCTGATCGAGCCGACGGAGACGGAATCGAAGCGGACACTCGATCGCTTTGTGGAAGTGATGGAGTGCATCGCGCGGGAGGCCGAGGAAGAGCCGGAACTTGTCACCAGCGCGCCTCACAACGCACCCCTCACACGCCTCGATGAAGCGCGCGCTGCGCGCCAGCCGGACCTACGTTGGCACCCCAACGGTGAGCGTGAAGGAACCCGCGAATAGCCATGATGAATTCGCCTACCGACAGCCAGTTAGTCGAGAGTGCGCTAACGGGTGATCTCAGCGCCTTTGAGGCGCTGTATGCACGTCACTCGGAAAGTGTGTTTCGGGCGATTCAATCGGTGGTTCGAGACCATGGTGTAGCGGAAGATCTGCTACAGGAATGCTTCGTACGTGCGTACCACAACCTGCATCGGGTGGATCAAAGCGTAGATTCCCTCGCGCCGTGGCTCCACCGTATTGGACTGAATCTCGCCTACAACCGAGCAAAGCGCAAGAAAGCCTTGCTGCCTGGGCTGGAGGTCATGGCGAACGTTCTTGCCCCGCCCGGCCTGGCGCCTGAGCGGCAGGTAGAACGAGCAGAACTGAAGCGAGCGGTGTGGGATGCCATCGAGTGCCTTGACGACAAATACCGGTTGGTGATCGTGATGTACTACCTACAGGAACTGCCGTTAAGTGAGATTGCCGAGCGATTAGAGATTCCAGTCGGCACGGTTAAATCGCGGCTCTTCTACGCGCGGCAACAGCTGCGTCGTGCCCTGGTCGACGACCGTCGTGTTGCGCATTTGGTGGCTTATGGAACCTCGTGATCTCAACCCAGAACCCTTCGACGAATTGATCTCCGAGACCTTGCGGGAGCGTATGGGACCGCCGCCAGGGGACGCGGTCTGGGAGCGTATTGCCCGTGAGATCTCCACCCCTACTAAGCAACCGCTGCAGAATCGCTTGCTCTCGATAATGCAAGTACTTTTTCGCACCCCTCTAGCACAGAGTGCGGTGGCTCTCACCATTCTAGTCATTCTGGTCGTGCAGCCAGCTAATTACTGGATGGATCAGACGGCGGATCAAGAGCGGGATCAGCCCTCCCCTACTCCTACCATCTCCTCTATACCTGAGGTCATGCCCTTACCCGCCAGCAAACCGATGCTACCGGATGGGGGGATCGGGTACGACAAAGAGGTACCGAAGCAGGTTCGAGTTGAATACGAGCAGAGTCCGCCCTCGAAGATCGAATCGACAACTATCGGTGGATTGCAACCATAGTTCCACCTCTCGCCGGGTAGTAAGCCGGGAGTTCGTAGTGCGGGGAGTGGCTGCTCGTGATCGCGCTCCCCGCTCCCCGCTCCATGAACTAAGGGAGTCCTGCATGCAGAAAGGCGTTTTTTGGTGGCTCGCTCTTCTATGGGTGCTGGTGGTGACGGGCTGCGGAAGTGGGGCGACGATGCAGCCGGAGACGGAAGCGCCACTACACGACGAGCCAACGGTGCTCGATTATAACTTCGGCACCGACCCGCTTGTGTTGGATCCGGCTTTTGTGAACAACCGTTCCTCCGTGGAGGTTGTTGCCCAGCTTTTTGAGGGCCTGACAACACTTGATCCAGAGAGTGCTGAGCCGGTACCTGCCCTCGCCACAGAATGGGATGTGAGTGAGGATGGGTTAACGTATACGTTCAAGATGCGCGGAGATGCTTTTTGGGTGAATCAGGCAGGTGAGCCGCAGGGTCCGGTAACCGCTGACGATGTGGTCTATGCCATCAAACGGGTTTGCCATCCAGATAGCGACGCGCCGTTGAAACAGACCCTCTTTGTCATCAAAGGATGCCAGGAGGTCAATCAGACAGAGGGGATCCCCGATATCGATAGTGTTGCTGTTCGTGCTGTCGAACAGTTCATCGTGGAGTTTGCACTAAGCCGTCCCGCCCCTTACTTCCCCGCCATCCTCGCCCTGCCCGTGGCCTGGCCCGTGCCCCGCGGTGCGGTAGAAGGGCTGGGAGCAGCATGGAGTGAGCCCGAGCAGCTTCTCAGCGACGGTCCTTATCTGTTGACCGACCTAGTACCCGGTACCTCCCTCGTCCTGGAAAGAAACCCGGCCTACTACGATGCATTGGCTGTTCGGATCGGGCGTGTGAACGGTTACCTCGTGGAGGACGACGTCGCACTGACCCTGTATGAGGCCAACCGCCTGGACACGACCCGTGTGCCCCCTAGCCAGGTGCAGACCCTCCTTGGCGATGCACAGCTCACCCACGTGCCGGAGCCCTGCACTGTCGCGTATGGCTTCACCTCAGTCAAGTCACCCGTTGATAGCGTACGTGTCCGCCGTGCGCTCTCCTACGCGATCGACAGGGAATGGCTTGTTGCGAACGTACTGGGCAAAGGGGCAATGCCGGCTCGGACCTTTGCCCCCCCGACCACTTTCGATGTTCCACCGGCCGGCACATCCACTGTCATGGGGGATGCGGCACAAGCACAGCGCACCCTATCGGAGGCAGGTTATCCCGAGGGACAGGGCTTGCCGCCGATTAGGCTGTTGCATCCTGAAGGGGACGAGCACGCCCGCGTGGCTGCCGCCGTAGCGGATATGTGGCGCAGTACGTTACATATTGACGTAACAGTGGAAGCGCGACCACGCGAGGCATACCTGCAGACCATCGAGCGTACTACCCTGCTAGAAGAAGCGCCCCACGTCTGGTTGCTCAGTTGGTGTGGCGATTACCCCGACGAGCACAACTGGGTATACGATCTCTTTCACCTGGGGGATGCAACCCTGCTGTCCCAAACGGTGCGGGAAGACAGGGAACGCATCACGGTGCGACCCGGCGCAAATCACGTGCGACGCGCCCCAGGCGATTTCGACGAGCTGCTCGAGCAGACCACTACCACCTTAGATCCCGCCGAGCGCCAAGAGTTGTACGCGGAAGCAGAACAGTTCCTCACAACCGATGAAGTGATGCTGGTACCCCTCTACCACTACACCTCAACCATCCTAACCAAACCTTGGCTCACCCGCACCTTCTTCAGCAGCGCATTATCGTTCAAAGATTGGACAATTGACATGAGAGAAAAACGGACGAACGGTAAGGATGAAGGATGAGAACGGCAAGGGGTTAGGGGGTGTGATGGTG
>JALZCF010000315.1 GCA_030863245.1 Chloroflexota bacterium | reverse complement strand
GGTGATGATCTACTGGCATGTGGAGCGCAACGCGGCGTGTGTCTACTCCCAGTTGAAGCAACCTTCCTCCTCCGAGGTGGTGGCGATGATTACGGGGCTGCTGCGCCAGCAGACCGAGATGGTGATCGAGAAGAATTATGTAGATAGCCATGGTCAGAGTGAGGTAGCCTTTGCCTTCTGCCACCTGCTGGGGTTCCAGCTGTTACCCCGCTTAAAGGCGATTCACAAACAGCGCCTCTATCGCCCACAGGCGGGTCAGCCGGAGGCCTACCCCAATCTCAAGCTGGTGCTGACCCGGCCCATCAACTGGGAGCTTATTCGCCAGCAGTACGATCAGATGATCAAGTATGCCACGGCTCTCCGGCTCGGAACGGCTGACCCGGAGGCTATCTTGCGCCGCTTCACGCGCAGCAACCTCCAGCATCCTACCTATCAGGCACTTGCAGAGCTGGGAAAGGTCGTCAAAACGATCTTTCTGTGCCAATACCTCCACTCCGAAGCCCTGCGGCGCGAAATCCACGAAGGATTGAACGTGGTCGAGAATTGGAACAGCGTCAACAACTTTATCTTCTACGGCAAGGGGGGTGAGATCGCTACCAATCGGCTGGCCGACCAAGAGGTCGCGATGCTGTCCCTACACCTGCTCCAGGTCTGTCTGGTCTACATCAACACCCTGATGATTCAGAATGTCTTGAGCGAACCGGTGTGGTCGAACCGAATGACGCAGGAGGATTGGCGCGCTTTGACGCCCCTCCTTTATGCCCATGTGAATCCTTACGGTACCTTCCGGTTGGATCTGAACGAACGGTTAGCCCTGGAGCCACCCATTATGGAGGGGATAGGATGAGCCACGAGCGGACCCCAGCTAAGCGAAAGGCACGGCAATTAGCGAAGTATTTGCGCGCGGAGCGTCCCGACTATGCATACCTCAAGCAACTGTTCCGTTATCTACGACTGGAACTTGGCGTGGTGGTGCCCAGAGCCTCCCATAACCTACCACAGGTGTTGAGTGAGGAGGAGATCCAACGCTTCTATGACGCCGTCTGGCAATCGCAGAACCTGCAAGATATGATCATTATTAAGACCTTCCTCTACACGGGAGTGCGCGTCAGCGAGCTGGTGAACATTCGTCTAGCTGATATCGACTGGGAACAATGTCAGATCCGCATCCATGCGGGGAAGGGGGGGAAGGACCGGATTGTGCCCTTCCCCCTCGGCTTTAAGGAGGCGCTTGCCCTCCATGCTGAGCGGATGCACCAAGCCGGAGCAACCTACCTGTTCGAGTCCTCTTGGAAGCGAAAGTATAGCGATCGCGGAATTAGAAAGATGGTGCGCCGCTATGGAGAGTTGGCCGGCCTCTCTAGCCCGGTCTCCCCGCATCGCTTGCGTCACTTCCTTTTGACGTGGCTCAAGCAGCAGGGGATCGATGACGCACTCATCCAACCTTACTCAGGTCATGTTAGCCGCCAATCGCTTGAGGTCTACTCTCGGCTGGCCCTCACACAAGCGCAACAAGAATACAATGCCGTGATAGGACGTTTCCCAGTGTGACGGAGCTACCCAAACACCATAAGCAAGCTACTCGCGTTAGAGCTCAACCCATTCTACAAATCTTACAAAGTCTCTTTCTTTTGCTATGTCCACTAAACTTGCACACGGGGTTAGTTAGCTATGAACCACAACAGCCAGTATCAACTACTAAAAGAACAAGCTTTGCGGTTTCATGAGGTGTGCCGTCGGTTCGATCTCTATACAGAGCCGATGGATGAAGCCAGGTTTCTAAGCGTAATCGAGGGCTTTTTGATTCGAATGTCACGAGCGGCTAGACCGCAAGTTACCGGCCCGCGTAGCATGGGGGAAAAGCTCGAAGTAGCTACCAGGTATCTCGAACAGTTTATGCGCCCTTATCTGCCAGCGAGTGAAGCTAGCATAGGGCAGGTGCTCGAACGAGTGATTCGCGAGTTCTATCAAGATTTGGTCGAGGCTCAACTTCTTTCAGCGGATGTTGTGAGTGTTGAGGAATTGTTTGAGAAAAGACTACCCTATCTAGGGCTCACGGTACAGGCCATCGCCGATGGTCATCAATCACTGGTGACAGAGTGCATTTCCTTGCCCTCTTATATAGTGAGGCGCTTAGATGACGTAGTGCCTCAAGTGGCGTGGGATAGTGAGTGGGGTGGAGAGGTTTTGCTGGGGTGCGTCGAACAGTTCTTCACACGACTGCCTTTTGACTTTGCATGGCAGTACAGCCAGGATGCGGATCGGGTAATCTGTCGAGTAGATACGCACAGATGGGCCGTAGAGAAAGTGAGCTACGAGGACTACAACGGAGTTTGGGACGATGCGAAAGTCTACGAGGAAACCTTTAGACAACTAAATCATTATTTTGCGCGCCATCGTTTGATACTCATTGATGTGCCAACGTGGAGTCAGGCCACCCGCTGGTTGCTCGTACCTTCGGAGCACGTAAAGGAGTTGGATAAGTTCTTAGGCAGTCACGACGGCGACTTTTATCTTATGGTCCCGCATCTTGCGGTACCGCTGGACTTTGGGTAATGCGCTTTGGCTACCCCCTGGACCTGATAGACAGTCGCCTGACTTGACAACTACATGACAAGTTCATTGCGGCTCAGTGCAGCTTCGCGCAAAT
Organism: Chloroflexota bacterium; assembly: GCA_030863245.1. Lineage (GTDB taxonomy): Bacteria > Chloroflexota > Anaerolineae > Ardenticatenales > Ardenticatenaceae > JALZCF01. The sequence goes on along the minus strand of JALZCF010000315.1, from coordinate 239 downwards.
CACCCCTTTATCTCATCCGACTTGTTTTGTCACGATACTCATACAAGTTGTCGATACAGACTTACGCATGCACGACCCTATACATGTCCAAATGTTACTATCGCCATCAGTCGATCCTTCCACTACCGGAAATCCTTGCTGACCCCCCTCTTCATCTAGCTGGCTACAGACACCGGAAGGCCAAACCTTATATGATCCGGTAGTGATCGACTGCCTGATCATCCAATTCAATGCCGTGG
>JALZCF010000687.1 GCA_030863245.1 Chloroflexota bacterium | reverse complement strand
TCTAGTCCCTCGACGGCGGCAAGCACCGAGATTGCTGGCGTGATCATGCCATCCCCGTAGAGGAGCGCCGTGCCGAACAGGCCGAGCGAGATCAGCAGCCAGCGGCCGCTTTTCCGTTCTACCCGTCGCAGTGGCGTCACGAGCGACGTGAGCGCCAAGATCCCCCCTTCGCCCCGGTTATCGGCCCGCATCACGAATATGAGGTACTTGATCGAGATGATAATGATCAGCGCCCAGAAAATCAGCGAGAGAATGCCGAGGACGTTCTCAGCGGTAACCGGGATCCCGTATTCTTCATGGAACGACTCACGAAAGGCGTAGAGCGGGCTCGTGCCGATATCGCCATAAACAACGCCCAGCGCGCCCAATGCCAGGTACAACAAGTACTTGCCCTCGGGGGCTTCGGGAGCGTGTGCCGCCCCCTCCGCTTCCGCGTGTACCTGCCTCTCTTCCTGTTGATTCATCCTGTCGTCCTTGCTAGGAATTGGAGTAACCCTTGGACCGAGGAGCCTGCCGATCAGGCGGGCCTTACAACGCTAGAGCAACGCGGCCCATTGCCGAATAAGCAGATTCTGTTCCCTGATCCCCTGCCCACGCATGCCCGCTTTCAACATCCTGTAACTGCATCCACTTAGAGCTACAACTGTTCCTTTTTAGCGAGCTACCTATACTACAACGTGGACAGACTATCTGTCTATCCGTAAACTTACGTTGCCCACACAAAGCAGCACCCGTTCTCTAGAAGCGAGGGATGGTATGAACTGCCCTGTGCCTGAAGACACTCTCATTGACTCGCTGCTGGCAGACCTAGCGTTTTCTGGCTAGGGCAACGCCGGTGGAACAATGGTTGCATCGCGTCGCCGCGGCGCTCTCGCTGGGAAGGCACGATGCGCTCCGTCAACTCCGACTCGCTGTCCTCGTGCTGGTGCTGCTTTTAGCAATCGGCACCCTCGGATATATGTGGCTGGAGGGATTGGGCCTGATCGATGCCGCCTACATGGCCGTTATCACCCTCACCACCGTCGGCTTCGGTGAGGTGCGGCCACTCTCCCCGACTGGACGACTTTTTACCATCGGGCTCATCGTGCTGGGCGTGGGCACGGCCGCCTGGGGCCTACGAAATGCGGCGGAGGTAGCCTTAGGAGAACAATTCTGGCACTCACTAGCGGAGCGACGCATGGAACAACGGCTGGCAACGATCGCGAATCACTACATCGTCTGTGGCTTTGGCCGTATGGGGCGCGAGGTGGTCGCCGAGCTGCAGCGGCACGGCAAACCGTTTGTGGTGGTGGACAACTCCCCCGATGTGGGGGAGGTGCTGTTGCGGGAAGGTATCCTACATATTGTGGGGGATGCGACGCTCGACGAGGTATTGGTAGGGGCGGGAATTGAACGCGCACGCGGCTTCGTCACGATGCTCGACAGCGACGCCGACAATATCCTGGCCGTCCTCACGGCAAAAGGGCTCAACCCTGACCTGCTGGTGGTCGCGCGTGCCTCCTCAGAGGAGGCGGAGCGCAAACTCAAGCGTGCGGGGGCAGACCGGGTGGTGAGTCCCTATACGAGCGGCGGCTTCCGGGTCGCGCTAGCCTTGCTGCGCCCCAGGGTCAACGACTTTCTCAACACCGTCGTGCACAACGAGGCGCTCGACATCGAGATGGGCGAGCTCACGCTCGGTCCTTCTTCAGACTTCGTCGGCAAAACGCTACGCACCAGTGGCTTGCGGCAGCAGTGGCAGGCCATCGTGCTGGCTATTTTCGATGCCGATGGCGAGATCGTCATCAGCCCCGATCCCAACTACCGCTTGCGCGCAGGCGATACGCTAATCTTGGTAGCTCCCACTGAGTCAATCCAACAACTCGAGCATGACTCGTAATGACGGTGCTCGCTCTCCTTCTGGAAGGGGCTTCATAATATAGGGAAGAGTGATGGCTGATATAGATAGGGCTGCTCCTAGCTTACAGGAACAGATCGAGCAGCAGGCGGCGCCTCATCGCAAGAAGTTCGGAACCTTTGCTGGTGTCTTCACCCCGACGTTGCTTACGATTCTGGGCGTCATCATGTACCTCCGCGTGGGCTCGGTTGTCGGCAACGCGGGGTTGGGCTATGCGTGGGTCATCATCAGCCTGGCCTTTCTCATCACCGCTGCAACTGCCCTGTCGATGTCCTCCATCACAACCAACATCCGCATCGGGGCGGGTGGCGCTTTCTCGATGATCTCTCAATCATTGGGGTTGGAGGTGGGGGGCAGTATCGGTATCCCGCTCTATCTCGTTCAGGCCCTGGCAGTCACGATGTACATTTTCGGTTTCCGGGAGGGGTGGCAGTACCTCTTCCCGGACCATCCGGCGCTCCTGGTGGATCTAGTGACCTTCGCTCTTGTGGCCGGCATCGGGTTCGTTAGTGCCAATCTCGCCTTTCGTGTTCAGTATGTCATCCTGGCCATTATCATCGCTTCCCTCCTCTCTGTCTATGGAACGTTCTTCACCGGTGCGCTACAACAACCGATCACCTGGGTGGGAGGATTCGAGGGATTTCCTGAGAACGACTTCGCGGGGACAAATTTCTGGATCGTCTTCGCTATCTTCTTCCCGGCTGTTACCGGGATCCTCGCCGGTGCCAATATGTCTGGCGATCTGGCAAACCCACGCCGGAGCATTCCGGTTGGTACCCTGTCTGCGATTGGACTCAGCTTCGTGGTTTACATG
>JALZCF010000659.1 GCA_030863245.1 Chloroflexota bacterium | reverse complement strand
GTGTAGTGTAGTAATTATGTAGCAGATGCAGTCGCGAATTGCTACATCTCGCCCTTTGGGGGTTGCGGTTCAGGCGCTATCTTGGTAGCGATGGACTTGGCCTGAGTGAACAGGAGTAGGTAATCGGGGCCACCCGCCTTCGAGTTGGTCCCACTCATGTTGAAACCACCGAAGGGATGCACGCCGACGAGTGCCCCGGTACATTTACGGTTGATATAAAGGTTGCCGACGTGGAACTCCCGCTTCGCCCGCTCGATCCGTTCCGGATCGGTTGAGTAGAGCGATCCGGTAAGGCCATAGTCGGTACTGTTGGCGATCTCTATTGCTTCGTCGAAATCCTCTGCTGGAATCATCGCCAGCACCGGGCCAAAGATCTCTTCCTGGGCGATGCGCGCGTTACCATCCACATCCGCGAAAATCGTTGGCTCGATGACGTAACCCTCCTCTTCGGGGTTCTCCGCTGCACTGCCGCCGTGGAGTAAGTCGCCTTCCTCCTTACCAATCTCGATGTACGCTCGGATTTTATCGAAGGCCTCCCTATCGACAACCGCCCCCATATAGTTCTCCGGATCCTCAACAGGGCCGACAGAGAGATGCTTGGTTAACTCGACAACACGGTTTCTCACTGGTTCATACACATCGTCCACGAGGATGGCCCGTGAGCCAGCAGAACACTTTTGCCCTTGGTAGCCGAAGGCACTCGCCACGATGCCCTCCGCAGCGGCGTCTAGGTCAGCAGTCTCGTCCACGACAACGGCATCCTTGCCACCCATCTCCAGAATCATCCGTTTGAGCCACTTCTGGCCAGGATGTACCTTGGCAGCCCGTTCGTAGATGCGGCAACCGACCGCTCGCGAGCCAGTGAAGGAAACAAAGCGGGTCAGCGGTGAGTCCACCAGCGCCTCGCCGACTACCTCGCCAGGACCGGTTAGCACGTTGAGGACCCCTCGCGGTAGACCTGCCTCGCGCAGCAGCGCCAGCACCTTGTGCCCCACGATCGGCGACTGCTCCGCAGGCTTGGCGACTACCGTGTTGCCTGCTACAACCGCGGCACTGGCCATGCCTGTAAGGATGGCAACAGGGAAGTTCCAGGGCGGGATGATAGCGCCGGGGCCCAGCGGGATATACTCCAGTTCGTTGTCTTCCGGCTCGTATGCCTCGAGGAGCAAGTCTGCCTCCTCGTCCAGCCGGATCATCTGCCGACCGTAGTACTCCAGGAAGTCAATCGCCTCTGCCGTGTCGGCGTCCGCCTCCACCCAGCTCTTGCCTACCTCGTAGACCATCCAGGCTGAGAAGTAATGCTTGCGCTCGCGCATCCGGCGTGCCGCCTCGAAGAGGACCTCGGCCCGCTCGCGGACCGGCACGTTCTTCCATGAGTCAAACGCCTCTGTTGCCACCTCCAGGGCCTGCTCTGCATGGCTGGCATCCCCGTTAGAGAGATAGCCAAGCACCTGCCGCGGGTTATTGGGGTTCACCGATGGGAAGGTGTCCTCAAGGACAATCTCCTCGTCGCCGATGAGCAACGGATAGCTCTGTCCAAACTCGTTACGTACTTCCCCCAGCGCTTCCATGAACGCGGCACGGTTCTCATCCTTACTAAAATCGGTATAGGGCTCATTGCGGAAAGCTTCCACCGTCCAACCTCCTTGTTGTATTCGTTTTTCGACCCCATCTCATTGTATCATTGCCGCTCCCCTGCAGCGAAACAGGGTCGAACCATCCATCCTACCATCATCGAAGCAAGAGCAGCGCCAAGCTAGCTGGTCCAAGGACGCATCTTGTACCCCTCTATCCCTATCCTTCTTTTTTGGCCTTTACTTCCTGCGTGCTAGTCTATCGTCCACGTATGATACAGGGCACCAGCGCACTTCTGCTCTTCTTGCTCATAATCGCCCTCGTGGGCTGCGGCAGCGTGGCAGAGCCGGAACTCCTACCCGTTTCACAGCTAGAACAGCCAACGTTGACGTCTAGCCCTGTCGATCCCACTTCTCCCGCAACGCCGGCCCCCCTGCTGAGCAACGCGGTAGAGCCAGAAGCCTCGTCCACCCGGAAGTCCACCGCGACGCCCGCACCGACTTTCACCCCGGAAGTGACTGTGTCACCACTAACATCGCCCACCCCGAATTTCCCGAATTTTGCTGCAAATCCGCCGCAGCGCTTGCCCAGTGCGGGGAGAGTGACCCATGGGAAGACGTATCCGCCAGGTGCATATGAGTTCATTCATGATCAGTTCAATGTTCCGCCACCACCTGCTCGTGTGCCAAAGGAATACGTGCTGCAGCTACCTGCTGTGCCGGAGGAGATCTGCCCGCTGACCGGTGAAGCAGCGCCGAAAGGCATCGAATCCCGCCGCCCGATCAACGTACGCATTGATAATTCGCCGCAAGGTCGCCCACAGGCAGGATTAGAGAATGCCGATGTGATCTGGGAGACACTAGCGGAGGGAGGGGTCACGCGGCTGACTGTCACCTTCCACTGCCGCACGCCAGATACCTTGGGGCCAATTCGCTCGGCACGCCTGATCGACCTGCAACTTACCCCGATGCTGGATGCGTGGTTCGTCTACAGTGGAGCGAGTCAGCCAGTCACGGACATGATTTGGGCCTCTCCGTTCGCCGATCGCTCTATTGAGGAGTGGGCAGGCGATCCTGGCTTCTACCGCATCGACCAGGCGCCTGTTGGCTGGCTACGCACCTACAGTAACAATGATCTGATCCAGAGCGTGATCGCAGCAAGAGATGACGGGGCGCCGCCCGATCCCCTTCGTGGCTGGCAGTTCAGCGAGCAGGTGCCGCCAGCCAGTGATGGCGAGGCGACTCGCATCTATATTCCCTATGGAGGAGGCAGTAGCGCTGTGAGCTATCACTACGACCCCAGCATGGAGCGCTACTTGCGCTACCAGGGACAGGCTGCACATACGACGCAGAGCGGGACTCAGCTCGCGATGGACAATATCATTGTCCTCTTTGCGGAAGAGACCGTTACTCTCATCGTTGAGGATACTCTCGGGAGTCGTTCTTTACACTATAAACTCCACGGCGAAGGCCTTGCCCTGCTGTTCCGCGATGGCAGGGTCTGGGATGCGCGATGGGTACGCGAGGGAGAAAATACGCTCGTCCGCGTCGTTGACAATGTAGGTGAGGTCATCCCGCTTGCGCCGGGACAGACGGCGGTTCAGATCGTAAGCGATCAAACGAATGTTACCTGGGAGTGACTACCTTCCCTGTCGATACATCCATAGTTCGATCTCGTCCTGGGCTAGGGGATCAAGGAGATAGATAGGGGCGGCAATGGAGATAGCATCGGCCGTACTCTGGGCGCGCAGGTGGACCCAAGTCGGCGGCTCAGCGGCTCCGGCAAGCCTGGCAGCGTCCTGCCAACTTAGTTCCCCCTGCTGTTTGATGTCGACTCCAGTCGCCAGCAGCCAACCTTTGCGTATCTCGAGTTGGACGAGCCGATCGCGTGGAATCCACAGGTACCGGTCTTTGGTCCAACCAGGAATAAGGAGTGCGACCCCCCGGTCGTCCACCCCTAAAACAAGGGGAGGGGGAAGCGTGATGAGTCCACCCAACAGCATCGGGAGGACGGCAGGCCAGAGCGGCAACCAGCCGTTCCACCACGCAATAAAGAGAACCGCCCCACCCACGAGCGCCCCTACAACGCCCCATAACAGCACATGCGACGCGCGAATTCGCCAGCGCCGTTGTGGCAACTGTGGAGAGCGCCCAAGGGTGATCGCAGGGAAGAGGCTTGTCAGCATGCAAATGGCTCCTTGAAGAAAGTGTGCTTCAATTCGGTTGGCAGGTGTGCGTGCTCGACCTGTCACCTTTCCGAAACCTGACAGCTCCTACCTCAGATGCAGCACATGCCCGAAAGGAGGTCGCAACAGTCGACGGTCAGATTGTAGAAGACGGCAAGGCTATTCGTCAAAGGAGTGTATTACATACGTAGCGCAAAGATGGAAACTATCGATCTTATCACAGAGCAGATGACCTACGGCGGCGCGGCATTGGCACGTCACGAGGGGCGCGTGATCTTTGTACCCTTCGCGCTACCAGGCGAGCGGGTGCGTGTGCGCATCAAGTCCCAGAAGAAGCGGTGGGCAGAGGCAGAGCTTGTCGCCGTATTAGAGGCAAGCCCTGATCGCATCGAACCACGCTGTCCTCACTTTGGCCCACATCAATGCGGCGGTTGTCAGTGGCAACATGCCAGCTATGAAGCGCAGTTGCGCTACAAAACCGCGATCGTGCGCGAACAACTCCAGCGCATCGGCAAGATCGAGGATCCCCCTGTGCAGCTCTGCCTCGGCATGACGGAACCATGGTACTATCGTAACAACGTGCAACTGCGCAGCACGGGGGAGGGTCCTGGCTTCGTGCGTGTGGATAACAAAGGGGTCTACCCGATTGATGTCTGCTTCATCATGAACGGGGCCATCTATCCACTTTTCCAGGCCGTGGCAGGCAAGCCGATGCCCGGGGTGAAGCGACTCATCCTGCGTGGCAGCGAGCGAACCGGTGAGCGACTGGTAGTAGTGGAGGGCAAAAGTGAAGAAGCGTTGCCCTTCCCAGCAGATGTAACAGTTGTTCAAGGGAAACAACCGCCGAATAGGGCTAGTCCAAAAGCTACCATTCACGAGAGGGTGGGGGAACAAACCTGGCAGATCACCGTTAACAGTTTCTTTCAAGTTAACACGGCTCAAGCTGAGACATTGCTCAAGGTGGTAAGAACCTTGGTGGGTGCCCTGCAGGGCGGGGAGACGCTATTGGATGCTTACGCGGGTGTCGGCCTCTTTGGTCTCTCGTTGGCCAATGAAGTGAGACACACCTACCTCGTCGAGAGCTACCCTCCTGCGGTGGAAGATGCTCGTCATCACGTGGCCGGTCGGGAGGATGTCACGATCATCCAGGACACCGCCGAGGATGTGCTGCCGAGATGGGAGCAATATGGCCCTCGCCCCGACTTGGTATTACTCGATCCGCCACGTGCTGGCTGCGAGGATGAGGTGCTACGAGCTCTTGGCTTCTTGGAAGTTCCGACTATCATCTACGTGTCCTGTGATCCCGCCACGCAGGCCCGTGACTTGCGGATCCTGCTTGATCTGGGATACGCTCTTGACATCGTTCAGCCGGTTGACATGTTTCCACAGACCTATCATATAGAGTCTGTCGCCCGGCTTCACAAGCAGTAATCAAACCTGTGGTTAGCGATCAGAACCTCGCACGAAGCACTGATCAGGGATCACTGCTTTCTGACTGCGGATAGAAGAAGAGGAGAAAGAGTGAATCGTTTGAATCGCGCGACAGCCTTCTTGTTGTCGCTGCTACTCATGTTGGCCCTGAGTGCGTGTGGCACCCAGGATGTGGTATACGTTGTGGTGACCGCCACACCTGAGGCAAATGAAGATGTTGAAGCGGCGACTCCTGAGGTTGAAGAATCGGATAGTACGACCAGTGCCGGGCAGATCGGCGACAGCACTGTACCGTTGCCCCCCGAGCAGGAATCGGCCGATTCTGAGGCAGAGGAGAGCGAAGCGGAGGAGCCAGCGACCAACAGCGAGACGACGCTGTCACCACCTCCCGCGGAGGAAGGGCGCATCGCCTTCATGGGACCGTACGGCGAGAGTGGTCCCTTCCATGCCTTCGTCTCCAATGCGGATGGCACCGGGCTAAGGTTCCTCTCCGAGTCCTTGGATGAGGGGTTCTTCCCGCACCTCTCACCGGATGGTAGCCAGGTCGCCTTCACAGCAAGCACGGAAAGCGGTGATGCAGATATCTTCGTGGCAGATGTGGCGAGTGGTGAGGCGACGAACATCACCAACAAACAGGGGCAGGACCTACAACCTATCTGGAGTCCTGATGGTAGCCAGATAGCCTTTGTCTCCGAACGTGAAGGGGGCGATGCGGATATCTGGCTTATGGACGCGGATGGCAGCAACCCGCGGCGATTGGCGCGCACGGCCGGCGACGATGTGCTGGGTAGCTGGAGCCCGGATGGGTCGCAGATCGTTTACAGTAACCGCAGTGAGGTAGGAGAAACTCTCTGGCTCATCGATATCGAGGGTGGTGAAACAACGTCACTATCGGAGAGCGAGGAGGGCACAGAGAGCGCTCCTGCATGGAGCCCCGATGGAGAGCTCATTGCTTTCTTCGCCACGCCCAATCAGAGCACGCCGCCACAGATCTATACGATTCGCCCGGATGGCAGTGAGCGGCAGCAGGTGACGGAAGGGGCTACACCTGCGGTCTTCCCGGTATGGAGTCCGGACGGTGATTGGCTCGCCTACACAGTTGTCGGAGCGGGCAATCAGCTGAATCTGGTGGCTCTGAACCTGGAGAGTGAGGAAGTCCATCCGATCCCAGAGGTTCAAGGTCTCGCTACGAGTTGGCGCGCGGCGGATGAGGTGCTAGCGGATACTGGTGTCACGCAGGGGCCGAAGCAGGCGGGTGTCGAGGTGAGCCCGGAGGTGTTGGAAGCGGCCTACCGCAAAGGGGACCCCGACGCCCCAGTCACCATCGTCGAATTCAGTGACTATCAGTGCCCCTTCTGCCAACGTTGGTTCAACGATACGCTGCCCGAATTGGAGCCATACATCGAGGATGGCACCGTGCAATTGATCTTTGTGGACTTTCCCCTCACCATCCATCCACAGGCACCAGCCGCTGCCCAAGCAGCCCGTTGTGCGGGGGAACTCGGTGGGTCGGAGGCGTACTGGACCATGCACGATGCGCTCTTCAACAGCATGGATCGTTGGGCCGGTCAGCAATCACCGGCGACCATTTTTAACGAGATCGCGGAAGAGGTCGGGTTGGATGGGGAAGAGATCCAAGCGTGTGTGGAGAGCGGTCGCTTTGAGGAGCAGGTAAACGCTGGCCTGGCGGAGGGCCTACGCCTCGGCGTCAGCGGAACCCCTACCTTCTTCATCAACGGCGACCGCCTCGTCGGAGCCCAACCCTTCGAGGCGTTCGAGGCATACCTTCCCTAATGGGAATTGGAGACTGGAGAGTGAGGACAAAGTATTCAGGACAGGATACAGGAGATCAGAGGCAATCTCCAGTCTCCAGTCTCCAAAAATCCCTGCCACGTTTTGATAAACATTCGTTGCATGATATAATTCTGCCTTGTTGTGGAAGAACCCCCGTGCTGGCTCCGGCTGGCCGCCGGGTGATAAAAGGAGCATCTCTATCATGGCCCTATCGAAGGCCCAAAAATCAGCTATTGTAGAGGAGTTTGGCCACTCCTCGGATGACACGGGCTCTCCTGAAGTACAGGTTGCGCTCTTGACGACCCGTATCAATGAGTTGACGGAACATCTGAAGGTTCACAAGCATGATGAAAGCTCCCGCCGTGGGCTTCTGAAGCTTGTAGGTCAGCGCCGGCGTCACCTGGCCTATCTCCAAAAGAAGGATATCAGCCGTTATCGCCAACTAATTGAACGGCTCGGTTTGCGTAAGTAAGGGCAGAGGAAGGACAGTTGGAGGGCGCAAGTTACTTGCGCCTTTATTTATGTCCTTTATCTCCTTATCGAGAAAAAGGAAGATAGCGTGTTAGAAACGGGTCAATGGAAATCAGCACCATCGGCCCGTTTTTGCTATACTTCTACCGTAGGAATCGGAATTGCTGTAATGTTTTAATGGCAGGTGCCTGATCGCCGACCTAATGCATAGGTAGGAATTGGAGCGAGGAACGAATATGAAGAGCTTGGTTCTTGGCTCCAGTCCCTACCTACGGCGGTTCAGCTCCTGGTAGTGTTATCTTTAATCTACACGGAGAGAAAAAAATGAGTAAAGACCTGAATCAACCCTATCAGTACTCAACGATGCTGGGGGACCAGGAAGTAACCATTCAAACCGGCAAACTCGCCAAACTGGCAGGTGGTGCCGTGACCGTCCACATGGGCGATAGCGTCGTCCTCGTGACAGCCACCAGCTCTGATGAACCACGCGAGGGAATCTCTTTCTTCCCGCTGAGTGTGGACTTTGAGGAGCGACTATACGCTGCAGGGCGCATCCCCGGTTCCTTCTTCCGCCGTGAGGGGAAACCGTCGGAGAGCGCCATCCTGCTCAGCCGTATGGTGGATCGCGGGCTGCGCCCGCTCTTCCCCGAGGGCTACCGGAACGACGTTCAGATTATCATCACTGCCCTCAGCCATGGCGACGAGGCGCTAGATACCATGGCGGCCTTCGGGGCCAGTGCTGCATTGATGATCTCTGATATTCCCTTTGAGGGTCCCATCGCCAATGTTCGCGTGGCCATGACTGAGAACGGTGATTTCATCGTCAACCCGACTGCCGACCAAGTCGAGGCGTCGCGCTTGGATTTACGTGTGACGGGTAGCGAGGATGCCATCATCATGGTCGAAGCGGCCTCGGACGAGGTGAATGAGGAGACAATGGTGCGGGCGCTGGAGCTAGCGCATCGATCAATCCAGCCGCTGATTGATCTCCAAAAGCGGATGGTGGAAGAGACCGGTAAGGAGAAGCAAGCATACCAGACATTCCGGACGCCGGAAGAGATCGATCGTGAGGTGCGTGAGTGGCTGGGTGACAAGATCGACCAGATCATTCAAGAAACCTCGATGAAGGAGGAGCGCAGCGAGCGGCTGGGTGCGCTCAAGGAAGAGTTAGTTAGTGCCTTCACCGACCCGGAGACGGGCGAGATGCGCTACGCCAAGAGCGATATTCAAGACGTGTACGACACGGTCAAAAAGGAGACCGTGCGGCGGCGTATCCTTGAGTACGGCGAGCGTCCGGATGGTCGCCGCCCGGACGAGATCCGCTCGCTTTCTTCAGAGGTTGGTCTGCTGCCACGCGCTCATGGTGCCGGTCTCTTCACCCGCGGTGAGACGCAGGCGCTCTCGATCGCGACACTCGGCACGATGGGCGAGGCACAGATGTTGGATGACCTGGGGCAGATGGACGAGAAACGTTACCTGCACCACTACAACTTCCCGCCCTTCAGCACGGGTGAGACGTGGCCACTGCGTGGTCCGAAGCGCCGCGAGATCGGACACGGCGCCCTGGCCGAGAATGCGCTGCGCCCGATGATTCCGCCAGAGAATGAGTTCCCCTACACGATTCGCGTGGTATCGGAGGTGCTCTCCTCCAATGGTTCCACATCGATGGCCGCCGTCTGTGGCTCGACGTTGGCTTTGCTGGACGCAGGCGTGCCGCTGAAGGCACCTGTGGCGGGTATCGCAATGGGCCTCATCACTAGCGGCGAACAAACGCAGATCCTGACCGACATCCAGGGACTGGAAGATCACCTGGGTGACATGGACTTCAAGGTGGCAGGAACGCGTGAGGGGATCAACGCGGTGCAGATGGATGTCAAAATCAAGGGACTCTCGATGGACCTGATGCGCCGCGCCCTTGAGCAGGCGCGGGAGGCACGCGTGCAGATTCTGGATGTAATGGCGGAAGCTCTCCCCGCGCCGCGTCCTGAGTTGAGCCCCTACGCGCCGCGCATCGATACGATCAAGATCAATCCAGAGAAGATAGGCAAGCTTATCGGCCCGGGTGGCAAGACGGTGCGTAGCATCCAGGAGACCACAGGCGCGAAGATTGATATCGAGGAAGACGGTACCGTCTACATCGCCAGTACGGACCAAGAGGCGGGTCGCGCGGCACGCCAGTTGGTAGAGTCACTGACTGAAGAGATCCAACTTGGCAAAATCTACACGGGCCGGGTGGTGAATGTCCGTGAGGGGCTCGGCGCGTTCGTCGAGATTATGCCCGGCACCGATGGTCTCGTTCACATCTCGCAGCTCGCCGATTACCGCGTCCCCTCAGTTGAGGATGTCGTCAAGGAGGGTGACGAGATCATGGTCATGGTGACAGACATTGACGAGAACGATCGCATTCGCCTCAGTCGCCAGGCTGTCCTCGAAGGCTGGGACCTTGAAAAGGCCCGCGACATGGATAGCGCGATCGGCGGCGGTGGCCGCGGTGGTCGCAGCGGCGGTGGAGGCCGTGGCGGTCGTGGTGGTCGACGCTCGTAGCACGAAAGATGTGAGCGTGATACAGCTCCCGCCGCATCACAGCAGAAACAAAATGCGCGCTCCTCTCGAGCGTGCATTTTTGTTATGCTGCCCCAACTGGCTTCGAGTGCGCTATGACCCATTTTGACGCGGGCCTCTCCTGGCATACACTACTAGCCTTGTAAGCACGACCCGATGACGGGTGAGTCCGGTTGCTCACCCGTTTTTTGTTGGAAGAATGAGAAGGAGACGCTGTGTTCTATGGAACGATACATTGTTTTCGTGGCTGAGAAGCTCCAATCTTTGGGCCATGAGATATT
>JALZCF010000637.1 GCA_030863245.1 Chloroflexota bacterium | reverse complement strand
CTATGGTGGTGCAGGGCATCCCATGCTTCCGCCAGGTCGTCAAACGCGCCTTCGTCGCGCCTGCATTGTAGTTCCATTCTTTATCATCCTACTATCAAATCCCAGAAATTAAGTATAATCCGGTTGTTAGCCGAGGCAAGCATTCGACGTTCCATCGTTTCCTGCTTCTTTATCTTTCACAAAACGGGATTCCCCGCCTATACTGGAGAGAACATAGCAAGATGAGAGCACGAACCGATTCATGATCCTTTTTGTCTTCCACGACGGGGTGGGTGTCGGCGCTGCAGATCCGGGTAGCAACCCCTTTCTGGAGGCCAATATTCCTGCATGGCGGGAGCTGGCGAACGGAGGGTGGCTGACTCTCGAAGCTCCCTCAGCGCGCCGTAGCGCGCATGGATCCGTGCTGGGCGCCGATGCGACATTGGGAGTACCCGGTGAGCCACAATCTGGCACCGGGACGACAGCACTCCTAACGGGCGTGAATGCCCCCGCCATGGTGGGGCACCACGCCGGACCCTACCCACCACGTTCCTTACGGCCCCTGCTTCGGGAGCAAAATCTGCTGACCCGAGTGCGGGAAGAGGGTCTACATATCGCCTATGCCAATGCCTACCCACCCTTCTACCTCGAACGATTGGAGCGTGGCAAGGCACGGCGCACCACATGCACGCAGGCCGCCCTCGCCGCCGGATTGACCCTACGTGGATATGAAGAGCTGGTAACTGGACAGGCGCTCTCGTCGTGGATCACCAACGAGCATTGGATACGCCTCGTTCCGGGCGTGCCCCCTATCTCCCCCTTCCAGGCCGGGCAAAACCTTGCTCGCCTCGCACTAGAACACGACGTGACGCTCTTCGAGTACTTCCACACCGATCATCGTGGCCATCGCCCCAACATGGCCAAGGCGCACGCCACGCTCAACCGCCTCGACAGGTTCCTGGCCGGCATCATCGACACGCTAGATCCCATGCGTCACTTACTTCTTCTCGCCGCCGACCACGGCAATTTTGAGGCGCAGGATCACTCAGACCACACTCGTAACCCTGCCCTCATCACAGTTTGGGGTCATCATCACACGGAGACAGCGGAACGGATCCACGCCATTACCGATGTGGTGCCCGCGCTGCTAGGGTGGCTCGAGACAAAGTGACTCAACGGACAACGCGCAAAAGGCAACGTGGAGATACAATGGATAATATCGATGAGATCTTGCAGGGAATAGACGAGCGCCTTGAACAGAAAAACGCCGTGCGCGAGGGAGCGTTGAGTGTCTCGCGGCGGGTAGTGCAGCATGCGTCGAAGGTGATTCGAGCCGTACACCGACACGAGTGGGAGGAGGCACAGGCCTTGCTTCAGGACACAGCTACACTTGTCGAGGAGATAAGCGAGCAGACAGGTACCGCATCCGACCTGTATTGGACGGGCTACGTGCAGGACGCACAGAAAGAGTACGCGGAAGCGCACCTCACGCTGGCGTTGGTACGTCAAACCGCGCTACCCTTGCCAAAGGAGATCGGCGTGGAGGATGCGGCCTACCTGAATGGCCTAGCTGAGGCGGCGAGCGAGCTACGGCGATATATTCTGGATCTGGTACGCCACAATGAATTGGTAGAGGCTGACCGGTTACTCGATAGTATGGAAGAGGTCTACAGTCGACTGATCACTATCGACTATCCTCACGCCATCACAAACAATCTGCGCCGGACGACTGACCAGCTTCGAGGGGTGTTGGAACGGACGCGCGGCGATGTCACGGTTGCCATGAAGCAACAAGAACTCAAGGAAGCGTTGCGCGGGGTGGAGGCCCGCCTAGCGGAAGGAGAACAGTAATGGATCGCGGAATTCCAGTCGCAGGCAACGAAGAGATCGAACTGTACATGCGGACCTACTACTCGTTGCTCCGCAGCAGCGGTGCTATACGAGTGAAATCGCTGGAGGAGACCCATGCAGCGATGGATTCCAGCCTACACTCCGGGGCGGAAGAGCCCTATCCGGATATTGGGGCTTTCACCTATGCCTACCTCCGACTACCACCCGAAATCATGCAGGCCAGGGAGATCGTACTGGGACAATCCGAGGAGGTTTTCGAGCGCCGTGGCTACCTACATGTGGATCGCTGGGAGCTCGCGGAAGCACCGGCACGCCGCCGGAAGATGTTTTTCAGAGATGGCATCCTCGCCGCTTTCATTGCCAGTGTCTCCGATATCGACGATCTCATCCCAATCGTCGTGACCTTTCAGATCGAGTGGAACAAGATGCATTACTTTCTGACGGAACCTGCCATCCGGGAGTTATTGGACGAGGCGCTCGAAGAAGATCGGGGGCTGACCCCCGAAGAAGAAAAGACGGTTCAGGAGGCTCTCTCTCTAGATGAGGAGGAGTGGAGACAGCTGCATCGCCTCTTCGGCGATGAGCTTCCAGCAGAATTGCACCGGATCGCAGGACAAGAGATGGATCTCCACTTGATGTTGCTTGCCTCGTCCCTCACGGATTATAAACGGGCCACACAGGCATGGTGGGATACCATCGCGACCCATACCGACCGCGTTTTCTTGCGATACCGTCCTGTCTACTTCGTCTCGAGCAACATGCACAGCCTCGTTAATCTTCTCGCAGGGTATGCGCGGGAGGAGGAAGTGAAGTTGGTCTCCTTTCTGAAGAAGTATAACCCCGAGTCCTTGTGGGAAGATTACGAAGCGTTGCAGGAGGAGATCCATCACCCCGAGCGCTACAACCTGCTCTACTACGCACTCAAGTATTATCGCGAGCACCACCCGGATCTGACCCATCAGCGCGCCTGGGAGGTGGAGAGCGGTGTTCAGCAGATCGAGAACCCGCTCTATCTCGACGTGGCCGCACAGGTTATCGAGCTGAACCGTCTCGTGCCCGAGCGCTTCGATCCGCGAATCAAGGTTGAGGGCGTTGAGCATCTTCGCCGCTCGAACGCAATCATCTTTAACGTCGATTACCCACTCGGCATGGCTGCCTACCAACTCCTCTCCCAGGTAACCAGTAGTGTTGGCTCAATCCGAGGTGTCTACATCATTGGGAAGGCTGCCACACTCAATGGGCGGGTGGGCGACATCATGATCCCCAACGTCGTCTACGACGAGCACTCCCAGAACACTTTCCTCTTCCGCAATGTCTTCACCGCCGATGACCTTGCCCCCTACCTGCTTTACAACAACGTGTTTGACAATCAGAAGGCGGTGACGGTACGGGGGACGTTGCTCCAGAATCGCCAGTTTATGGGCCTCTTCTATAAAGAGGGCTACACGGACATTGAGATGGAGGCGGGACCCTACCTCAGTGCCGTGTACGAGAACATCTACCCCAAACGGTACCCCGTTAACGAGATCGTCAACCTCTTCATCAATGCGCGCTACGATATTGGCATCCTGCACTACGCCTCAGATACCCCCTACAGCAAGCGCAAGGCGCTGCTCTCTGAAGGTCTCTCCTATCGCGGGGTCGATTCCACCTACGGCTCAGCGGTTGCCGTGCTACGCCGAATCTTCGAGGTGGAGCTGCAACAACTGACGGTCGAGCATCAGGAAAGGGAGATCACGCAGCAATGGTAAGATGGGGAAGATGAAGCGCTTCTAGACTTTCCTCTGATTATTGCATTTCGTATTAAGGGTCGTCATTATATGACTCTATGTGAAGCTGACATCCCGTCCGTGTTCCCCCAAGGCTTGCATGATGCGGATGGTAATGAAAGTCGTTATAAACAGAGGTGCGTGCGAGGCAGCACGTACTACATCCAGGAAGAGAGAATGAAGAGATGCCAGCACGACATGCCATCCTTGGCCTTTTGTTGCAGCAACCCCTTCATGGATATGATATCGATGGGGAGTTTGACAAGGGCCTCAGGAGAATCTGCCATGTCAACATCAGCCAGATTTATGCCTATCTAAAAAGCATGGAGGGACGTGGCTGGGTAGAAAGCGAGACAGTCTACCAGAAAAGCAATCCGCCCAAGAAGGTGTTTCACGTGACGGAGAAGGGTCGGGCCGAGATGGAGCGATGGCTGCATAAACCGGTCGAGACGAACCGTCAGATGCGCGACGAGTTGCTGACCAAAGTCTACTTCTGTTCGATTCTTAGTCCAGAGAAACTCGCGACTCTGGTCGAAGAGCAGCTAGAGATCCAGAAAGCATGGCTGGATGACATCAGAGCGCGCTCCCAACGCGCAGAGAAATTCCTGCAAACGGTAATGCTCGAAGCAGGGCTACGCCACGCAGAAGCTGATTACGAGTGGCTGCTTTGGCTACGAGAGCAGTTACAGGAGCGCCTACCCGCCGAGAGCGTGGCAGGAATGAATGGTCAAACTTCCTGACCGACCCGACCCCATCATTCCCCCATCCTCCTTCCTGTAGGCTTCTATCAGAAACCGCCTCAGCGTCTTGTGAGGCGGTTTTCTCATGTTCATTTTGTTACAGACACCAAACAGACTACGCTTTGGTTGGGTCCCGCTCCACAGTCGTAGCACAGATCACCGCAAGTGAAGAACGGCTATACCACTGTGGCTACGACGTAGAAGTCGAATTCAAGAAGGTTGACTGAGGTTAGCCAAGTCGTCTAGAAAAGCCGATAACATGAAACGGATTGCTGCTATTCTTGGAGTCCTTGCCATCGTCGCGCTTGCGACCTACTTCGGGTACGTCCGAAATGCCTCGTCCGCAGAGTCGCTGGAGGGCGAACGTATTCCCGTCGAGCGAGGGACCATTGAGGCGACGGTCAACGCAACGGGTAACGTAGAGGCCAACAAGCAGATCTCGCTCAGCTTTCGTGCTCCGGGCCACGTGGCCAACGTTCTGATAGCAGAAGGTGACCTAGTACAGGAGGGCGAGCGACTGGCCCGCCTTGATACAACTGACCTCGAGTTTGCAGTCGCGCAGGCGGAGAGCAATGTCGCCGCGCAGCAAGCACAACTCCGTCAGCTGCAGGCACCAGCCAGCGAGAGCGAGATTCAGGCAGCGGAGGCAACACTGGAGAGCGCGCGCTCCGCCTTGACGCAGCTGGAAAGTGGCCCGGATCCCGAGGACCTCCGTGCTGCCGAGGCATCGCTGGCGAGTGCGAGGCAGAACCTGGCGCAGGTGCAGCAGGGAGCCAATCCGGCCGAGGTTGAAGCCGCGCGTGCGCAACTCTCTGCGGCGCAGTTAGCCCTGCAGCGACTGGAGGCGGGACCGGATGGGAATGCGCTGACCGCCGCGCAGGCCGAGCTGGATCGCGCCGAGGCGGCCGTTCGGCAGGCACAGGCGGCTTACGACGAGGTGAGTTACCGACCCGATATTAGTGGCTTGCCACAGAGCCTGCAACTGGAGCAGGCGACGATCAACTACGAGGCTGCCAAGGCGAATTATGACACGATTGCGGCTGGCGCAACCGAGGACGAGCTGGAGCAGGCACGCGCCAACGTGGCCTCAGCCGAGGCGAATCTGAATCGCCTGCTGGCGGGGAGTGACAGTGCGGCAATCAGCGCGGCCGAGGCCCAGGTCGTGCAGGCTGAGACGAACCTCACGAAGCTACGTGCCGGAACCGACGCCGCTGAGCTGGCCGCGGCTCGTGCCCAGGTGGAGGAGGCAGAGGCGAACCTGGAGCGGCTGCGCGCGGGGCCGGATGAGGAAGAGATGGCGGTGGCTGAGGCATCCCTTCGGCAGGCGGAGATAGCGCTGGAGCAGGCGAGGGCCGATCTTGCAGGGGCCGAGCTGCTTGCCCCCTTCACTGGCACCATCGCCACCATAGCTGCGAGGGAAGGTGAGTTGATAACCAGCGGACAGCCGATGATTACCCTGGTCGATCTGACGGGATTCCGTATTGAGGTGGAGGTGGACGAGATCGACATCGGCCAGGTTCGTGTTGGCGACTCGGTGACGATCCTCGTAGATTCTTTGCCGAACACAGAGATCGCAAGCGAGATCGACTACGTCGCACCCGTGCCGACCATCGCGCAGGGGGTTGTCACCTATCCCGTGCGCATCCTGCTCGACGCAGACGCGGCGCCAGGAGTACGCGTGGGGATGACGGCGAATGTAAACATTACGACCGAGACCCGTGAAGGGGCGCTTCTGGTGCCCAATCGCGCTATCGAGATAGATCGCAACAGTGGGAAAC
>JALZCF010000633.1 GCA_030863245.1 Chloroflexota bacterium | reverse complement strand
GAATGAACCACAAGCCGTCCCGCTCCCCGCTCCCCGCTCTCCGAACCTTGTCACTCCTTCCCCTTGTCACGTATAATCGCGCCAACGTTCACCATCAGGAGATTTACCAACGTGGAGACAGGTGTTGTTGCGGCAGTGCAGCCTCGGTGGAGGCGATACGGGCAGGAGAGTGAGATGCGGGCTGAGATGACGCGCTTTCTACGGCTCGCACGGGATAAGGGGGCGGATGTCGCGGTTTTTCCGGAGCTGACGGGCCTGATGCTCAGTGGTCCGCTCGCGCGGGAGATGAAGGGTACGCTGCAACGGAAGGCTGGGTTTCTGGAGCGGCTGCTCAGTTCCTTCGGCGGCGCCCCGGAACTAGCGGGCGTTTTGCCGATGCTCATTACGGAGCATGCGGAGGAGCTCACCGGGCGCTACATCCACTTCTGGTGTGAGCTGGCGCGCGAGTATCGCATGGTCATCGTCGCCGGCACCTTGTTGGCGGAGACAGAGGAGGGCGTGATCCAGCATCGAGCAGGCGTCTTCGACAAGGATGGCGGCCTCTTGGGCTGGCAGCCCAAGCTGCACCTCACCGCGGAAGAGAGCGCTGTGGCAAGCGTGGGTGACACTCTAACGCCATTCGACACCGCCTTTGGCCGCCTCGGCGTCCTCGTCGGAAACGACATCCTCTTCCCCGAACTGGCCCGTGCCCTCGCCTACCGCGGGTGCATCGGCATCCTGCACCCCACCCTAGCGCGTGATGACGACGCGTGGCGGCGCCATCAGATGGTCGCCAAGGCGCGGGCTCAGGAGAATCAGCTCTTCATCGCCCAAAGCTTCCTCATCGGCACCGACGACATCTTTGTTGGACCAAGCAAGGAAGTAGCCGGTCGAAGCAGTGTATTGGCACCCATCGAACTATCGATCAGAGGCGATGGCGTGATGGGGATGATCGGCGCGGAGAAAGTCGAAGGCGTAGTCACCGGCGAGTGGAACACCGCATCCCTGCGCAATCTCTGGGAACACTCCGACGTACCCGTCCGCGCCCTCGCCCGCAGCGACCTCTTCTACGAACTATTAGCCTTCGATTACCAAAGCGGTGCCACCATCGCAGAGCGCACCGCAGACATCGAGGAGATCACAGAAGTCCACAAACCAGCCCTCACCCCACCCCCCGAACCCGCCGACGAAGTAGAGGTGCGGCCCGTACCCGAAGCCCCTACCGTGGCCGAGCCGGAAGCGTACGAAGAGGAATACACCGACCTTGAGGAGCTTGAAGAAGCGGAAGCTGGACTCGAGGACATTGAAGAAGAAGATGTCGCGCGCGAGGATACTGAAGAAGAGGATGTCACACTCGAGACACGTGAAGATGAGGATATCGAACCCAAGTCAACCCCGATTGTAGAAGTACAGATACCGGTCGAGGAATCAATCGAAGAGCACAACGCCCCCACCCGGGTGATCGATCTGGAAACCGACTATTATCTAGAAGAGCAGCCTGAAGCAGAACAAGAACCCGTGGAGCGGGGAGCGGAGAGCGGAGAGCGGGAAGCGGAGAGCAGCGAAGTAGAGGATCAGAATCCGGTTTAAAACCCCAACAAACCCTGCCCACCCCAGCTCCTAAGGGGCATTGTATATGAGTCCGCGGCTTGTGAACCCTGAGGAAATAATCGGGCATTGTCACGCCGTGAAGCCCCATTGATGGGGCGCCGCTCATGTAGCACCGGCATTGATGCCGGTGCGGGCGTGGTCGACCAGAAGGCTCTCTTTTACCCGATTGATTGCTCTACGTTCACTCGCCTTGGACGCGCCCCATCAACCCGGATGTTTCGTGCAACTTTGCTACCGCGGCGTGGGTGTGCGTGACTCACACCCAACATAGCAAGTTTTCCGTTGCCCACGCCAGACCTCTGCACTATACTTGGTTGTTGAAAGTTACTATAACGGCAAGCTATAATGGCAAGCGGTTCGGCAGAAGGGGAGAACTGTGTTAAAAGGTGCTACAATTCGCAATTGGTTAACTGAAAGGCTCGCAGACCTGCTGTTCCAAGCCTGGACAACAGTGGTACGGTGGCGGAAGCGAGTGGGCCTGGAGCGGCAACCAACGAAAGCATGGCCGCGTGAACGCATCCGACAGGAAATCGAAGCGCTCATCGAATTCACAGTAACTCTCGAGCAGCAAGGCGAACTAGACAAAGAGCGAGCGCAACTTCTTATTCGCGACCTCTCACACCTGTTGATGCAATACGCCTATCATGTACATCCCAATACAGGACAGGTAGAGATCACAATCTCAATGGAGCCTGCCACCCTTCCCCTCAGCGCCGTCAATCTCGATGACTTGTCCCGCATCGAACCGGAACTGGCGGACGAACTACGCGCCTGGGATGCCCTGAGCGATGAGGCACTACTCAGTATCGAGGCTTCCCTAGATGACACAGTAACTCATGGCACGGGGTGACATCTACTTTGTGAATCTGCCCTACCAAAGCGGTGGTGGACGCGAACAGGCAGGACACCGCCCTGTTTTAGCGGTACAAGCCGACATTCCGGGCACCTCTCAACTTCCAACGGTCATGGTTGTGCCGATGACGACGAATCAAGGCGCCCTACGTTTCGCCCACACCTTTCTGGTACAACCCTCTGCGATAAACGGACTGACCCAACCATCGGTTTTGCTTGTCTTTCAACTGCGCGCTGCGGACCGTGCACGTTTAGGCAAGAAAGTCGGTACCCTGGAGCAGGGGCACCTCCAGCGCCTTGAACAAGAACTACGCCGCCTACTAGCGTTATGACCTATCCTCTCTAACCCCGCACCTCCCTGAACGGCTTTCCTGCAGCAAGGCAACCGTTAACGCTCTTCTTTAATATCTGACTACTGACTACTGAACGAAAGATGCAACTACTAATACGCTTTGACGATGACGAAGAAGGAATGGTACGGGCGGAGGCGATGGGAGCCGATCTCGCTCGACTATCGGAGATTCCGGCGGTGGAGGACGTGGAGATTTACGATGTGGTGCGGTATGATCCCGCCAGCAAGCGGGAGGAGCCGGATGGCGTGAGCTACCGGATGGAGGAGCTCGTAGAGCCGAGTGACTACCGCAGCTATCTAGTGTGGGCGATACTCCACCGCCCCAAGGAGTTCGTGCGCTGGAACGAGCAGATGGAGGAGGAAGGGATCATCGTCGAGCCTGGTGCGTGGGTCACCGAGCAGGTGCGTATCCTGCGCGTCGCGCTGCCCTCTCAGCTCTCGGCACTCGAGGCGTTGGTTCGTTTCAATCGTCACTCCCGTAGCGTCGAGGTGATATCCCCACTGCTCGCAGCACATGCCGACGATCTCGATCGTGCTAAGAGCGACTTGGAGCGAGCCGTTGCGTGGGGGGCGAATGACGTGGAGCTAACCTATGATGTGGCCGAGGCCTTCGAGGAGGAGGGTCATTGGGATGAGGCAATGCCCTTCTGGGAGCGCCTCGCCCACATGCTACCAACCAGCGCCGCTGCCCGCGAGCACCTCGCCGCCAGCTATGCCCACCTCGGCGTCTACCACATGGCCGCCACCGAGTTCGACCGCGCCGCCGACCTCACCGACGACCCAACACACCGCGCACGACTAATCGCAGCACGCGACTTGATGTGGGAGCGATCGAAGGTATAAACCCTCCCCCGCTCCCCAATCCCCAATCATTCCGCAATCCGCACTCCGCATTCCGCATTCCCACGGCTGCCCTAGCGGCCAATGACCGGGAGGTAGTGGGGCTGTGGCCGGGTCAGCGTCGGCGATTCACCGATGTTGACGAGGTCGAGGAGAACGCGCGTCCGCCGATTGGGCGAGCTCTCGTAGACATTGAAGATCAGCGTCACCTGCTGCCCAGCATACTTAGAGAGATCGAGGAAGCGGTAGCGCCAGTTGCCTCCTATCTCCTGGCAGTAAATGTAATCGGCGGGATATCCATCTCGGGCAATGATGATCTCAAATTTATCGTGTAGGGCGGCCGGATTGCTGCAAGCGCCATTGCCTCCATCCGTCTCCTCACTCTCTACTTTATAGAGGAAAGCGAGATGGGGGCGGCCGGTAGGCACCTGCAGAGTTTGCAGGATGGTGGCGTTGCCGCCCGTGCTCCCTTCCGTGCCAGGAACCCCCGGCGAGGGGACGAAAGCGCTCGCGAGGCGGAGGAAGTGGTCGTGCGTGCTGCTCAACTCTTCGACCTCGCTTGAACTGCTACCGCCCGTCCTCCAGCCCGCAACGCCATTCTCGAAATCTCCATTGGTCACCGCGTTTCTCTCAGGGGGTAAAAGGAGCGTAAACGAGGTATCCCCCAGAAGGAGCTGTCCGTGGCGGAGGACGTGGTTCCGTACCGCGACATCCCACCGTCCCATAATGGGAGAGAGGGCAAAGTTGCCCGCCGCATCTGTGAAGGCGCCGGCGGGACCGATCGATACAGAAGCCCACGGGGCCCGTTCACCGCGCATGTTAAGAACGGTGCCGGTGATACGGACCTTCTGCTGCTCGCTACCCACAAAGGTCTCGGCCATCGGCGCGAAGGTATTGTACAGATTGCCCGCTCGGTCCAATCCCTGCACAAAGAATCGATAGCGATGTCCCATCTCGCCGTTGAAGTGTTGGCTTCCTGTACTCGGCTGGTCGCTCAGCCAGAGTCCCCATGGTTCCTCGTCGCGCTGTACCCAGAGCTTGACCGACGCCACCCCCGAGCCGCTATCGCTCACCCCCCAAGAGACCTCGAAGGACGGTTGGGAAACGAGGGGTAGCTCTCCGATCCAACCCACCGGCGGCAGCGTATCCTGCTCGATGAGCAGGTAGGGTCTGCCGCCCACGGTATAGGCCGACGAACCAGGTTGGCTCTGGTTCGTGGCACGCGGTACGGAAATGTGATAGCTTCCATCCACGGGCGTGATGGTCGTCTCGCTCCCATCCAACGAGATGCGACGTGCCGAGCCACCTGCCGCTGGCAGCGTGACCACGGCATCGCTCGCGTCAATCGCCCACACGAGTGTCCGCCGCTCCTTCGTCGCCGGATGGTAGAAGGCGACGCGCCGCGCGATTCCATTCTGGATATCGGCCCAGAGCAACTCGGTATCGCTGAGGTACCGTGTCGCCAACTGATAAGCCGTGTAGGAGAGGCGCGGCTCGGCATTGTGAGGCACGCACTGGGCGTTCGGCTCGTTGGTTACGAGTCCGAAGGCATCCGCCGGTGGCGCAGGTCGGCACTCGTTGCCGCCATCATCGTGGAGTTGAAAATGGAAGATCGGCGCATTGTTGCCTGCAATCCGCGTGTAGGCAATGTTCTGCCAGATGTAGGCCGCCTGATCCTCCGCAGTGGCGCGATAGGGACTGGGGCAATCGGGACCGGGATAGGAACCACAGACCGGCACCCCGCTCTCCGTCACCCAGATCGGCTTGCCCTCCCAGCCCGTTCCCGCTAACGCGTTTCGCGTACGGTAGGTGTAGTGATAGCCATGAACCACGTTGGAGTACTGATGAATGGCAGCGGCGTCGAAGAAGCCATTGTGCTGGTACGCCATCTGGTCGTGTCGTATGGAGGAAACAAGCTCATTCAGAAAATGGCGGCCATTGTCGTATTTGGGGCCGTACAACGCTAAGCCACCCCACAGCACAGTCGCCTGCGGGTCGTAGTTCTTGATGACCAGGTAGGCGACCTTTAGCAGGCGCGCGTACTCCTCACTGGTTCCACCCCAGAAGTGGCAGAGGTCGGGCTCGTTCCACACCTCCCAGTAGCGCACGTTGAGGCCGGCCGTTCCCCCCGGCCGGTAGCGCTGCACGGCCTGCCCGACAAAGTGCGCCCAGTGATTACCCGGATTGACCAACTTTCCCGATCCCGGCTCATCGCTCCCATCCGAGAAAATGGGCGCGTAGAGCTCCCGCGGGGCAGGCGTCCCCTGAACGTCACAGCCATTGTCCAGCATCTCCTCAGCCTGAGCCGTTACCTGCAGGGCCTCCCGCACCGGTCCACCGCCGACCTGCGGCATCTCCACGACCTGTTGGGCCCGTAGCGCACTTGGATAGTAATGTCCCGGCGTGCCCAGCAGGATCGCAAGCGTCCCGAGCCCCTGGCTCTCATTGCCGCGAAGCGCCGCGTCCTGCCTGTTCCAATCAAAATAACCCGGGCTCCTCTCGATATAGTTCCAATAGAGGGGGAAACGATCCAATTTCGCCCCCGTCGCCACCCCTCGCTGGATGCGTGCCTCACTCCGCAACTCCTCCGCCGAGTTGATAAACGACATCCCGAACTCAGTCGCGCCGATACTCGGTATAGCAGGTTCACCCTGCGCGACAGATGCCGAGGACAGCAGGACAAGCCCGAGCAACATCAGTAAGGTAGTCAGAGCCACATGCCCTCTAGACTTCATCCACAACCGCTCCATTCCAAGTTGCATACAATGCAAAGATTACAACAATCCGCTTACGATAACAATCCCCTCTTACAAACAGATGAACATTATACTTACGTTTGATGTTCGATATTAATCGAACAGGCGAGCAGAATTACGGCGCCGGCCAGAAGTGAGTATAGTTTGTTGCATGTTGCTTAGTGCATGGCGCGTAGTGCATGAACTGCTACGGCGGAACGTGGCCTAAAGTTCACGCACTACGCACTACGCACCACGCATCAACTCTTACGTTCTCGGAGGAATAAGACAGATGTACGCCGATTTCGCCGTCGCCAAAGTGGGAAAA